>JALZAP010000255.1 GCA_030948245.1 Candidatus Dormiibacterota bacterium
GCCGAGGCAGACCCGGCGGGGCTCCACCGGCAGCTTGTCGAAGCCATCGGGATCGGCGCGCCGACGACCTCGGACGTGCAGTACTGGGTGAGCCAGGCGCGGTACATAAACGTCGTCGAGGACCACGACGACAACACTGCGAGCCGGATCCGCCGCTACGTCCCGAGCTAGCCAGGTAGCTAGAAGAAAACCCCGCGCCGCTTCTTGACGTTCTCCAGGATGCCCGACTGCACCGTGTCCCGGACATGGTCGTTGAGGGTCATGACAAGCCGCTGGTCGGCGGCGTCCTCAGGCGCGCAGAGGTCGGTCCGGACGGGCTCGTGGAACTGAATCCGCCACTTGGAGGGAAGCGGCACCATCCCCAACGGGCCGAGCAGCGGGAAGGTCGGCGTAACCGGGAAGTAGGGCAGGCCGAAGAGGTCGGCGACCGGGCCGAGGTCAGCGATCATCGGGTAGATCTCCTCCGACCCCACGACGGACACGGGGATTATCTGCGCGCCTGCCCGGATCGCCGTCTGGACGTAGCCGCCGCGGCCGAAGCGCGTCAGCCGGTAGCGGTTCGACCAGCCCTTGCCGGTGCCCTTGACACCCTCGGGAAAGACGAGCACCAGCTCGTCCTGCTCGAGCAGCCGGTGAGCGTCGTCGGGATGCCCCTCTGCCTGGCCGGTTCGCTTGAGGAAGCGCGACAGGCCGGGAAGCCCGATGAAGAAGGAGGCGACCAGGGCCCGTGCGTGGCGGGGCTGGGCATGCTCTTCGAAGAGCGCGGTCTTGATCATCGCGCCGTCCCAGGGCAGTACGCCGGCGTGGTTGGCGACGAGCAGCGCCCGGCCCCGCGAGGGCACGTTCTCGATCCCGGTCGTCGCCACCCGCCAGTAGGAGTGGTAGATCCAGCGGAAGACGGGCAGGAAGGATTCGGTGTATTCGGGGTCGAAGCCGAACTCGTCGACCTCGACATCCTCGCGCCGGGCGATCTCCGCCTGCTGGTAGAGGAATTGGACGATCGCCATCATGGCGGCGATGTCGATGATCTCCCGCCCGGTCGCCTGGCGGAGGGTCGCGGCGAGCCGGCCCAGCTGCTCGAGGAGGAGCATCGGCGCATTCCGTTGCAGCCTCCGGATCGCCGCCGGGAGCTCGACGCTGACTCGGCCCTGGCCGTCGAGCTTGCGCCGCGAGCGGATCTCGAGAGCGACGTCGCGATACAGCTCTTCGAGCTCCTGCCGCTCGTGCCGCTCCGTGGCCAAGGTCATGACGCGGGCCACCTCCAATGCAACCAGTACCGGGCGGGCGGAACGTCGGTCCTTCACCTTAGCGATCGCCGCCACCGATTGCCAGGTCTTTTGCCTTAACCTTCGGCGGTTTGTCTTTGGGTGTATCTACCTAGGGATAGATGCCCCGGACGACGCTTGCGTTGGCAACCTTCTGGACCGCCAGGGCGTACGCGGCGGTGCGCATCGAGAGGCGCTTGTTGACACTCGTGTGGAGCACCTCGTAGAAGGCCCGCGTGATTATGTGGTGGAGCTTGGTGTTGATCTCCTCGCCCTCCCAGAAGAAGGCCTGCAGGTCCTGCACCCACTCGAAATAGCTGACGATGACACCCCCCGAGTTGGCGAGGATGTCGGGGATCACGAACACGTCGCGCTCGTGCAAGATGCGGTCGGCCTCGGGGGTGGTCGGGACGTTAGCCCCCTCGGTTATCAGGCGAGCCTTGATCCGGTCGGCGTTGCGAACCGTTATCTGGTTCTCCACTGCGGCGGGGACGAGTGCCGTCACCGGGAGCTCCAGCAGCTCCTCGTTGGTGACGTCCTCGCCGGCCTTGAAGCCGCCGATCGTCCCCCGCACCTGGCGGTGCTCCTGGAGCGCATCGAGGTCGAGGCCCTTCGGGTTGTAGCTGCCGCCCTTGGAATCGCTCACGGCGACGACCCGCAGGCCCGCCTCTGACATCAGGCGGGCAGCGCTGCGGCCGACGGTGCCGTATCCCTGAATGGCGACGGTCGGCGTCTCCTCCTGCACGTGCAGGTATTTGAGCGCTTCGAGGGTCAGGAAGGTCAGTCCGCGTCCGGGCGATTCATCGCGACCCTCCGATCCGCCGATGTCGAGCGGTTTCCCGGTGACCGAGGCGGGCACCGAGTGGCCGGCGTGCATCGAGAGCGTGTCCATGATCCAGGCCATGATCTGGGGCGTGGTGCCCATGTCCGGGGCCGGGACGTCGCGCTCGGGCCCGATCAGGAGCGCGATCTCGGTGGCGTAGCGGCGGGTGAGGTGCTCCAGCTCGCTCGCCGAGAGTGTGCGCGGGTCCACGTCGACACCACCCTTGGCGCCTCCGAAGGGGAGGCTGACGACGGCGCATTTCCAGGTCATCAGCATCGCCATCGCCTTCACCGCGTCGAGGGTCAGGCCGGCCTGGTAGCGGATCCCGCCCTTGGCCGGGCCGCGGCTGATGTTGTGGTGGACCCGGTAGCCGGTGAAGAGCTCGATCGAGCCGTTGTCGAGGTGGACCGGGAAGTGAACGACGAGCTCGCGTTTGACCTCGCGCAGCTGGGCCCGGATGCTGTCCTGGAGGTCGAGCACATCGGCGGCGAGATCGAATTGATGCTGCGCCGTCGAGTAGGCGGACTCGGGCTTCAGCTCGACGGGCACGCCGCCGATACTACATCGCGGAAATGCAGATACGGCAGCAGGTGCTTCCTCGGATCGGGTGGTACCCGGTCGTCGCCGTGACGGCGCTCGCCTTCGGCTTCTTCTTCGCGACCCAGCTCCGCTCCCAGCTGATCCCGCCCTCGGCACAGGTCGCCAGAAACCAGGCCCTGGTCAGCACCGTCCAGAGCCTGGAGCGCGACAACGCCGCTTCCCGGGCCCGCGTCAGCAACACCCGGACGCAGATCGCGACCCTCGAGGGACAGGCAGCCGCCCGCTCGGACTCCAGCCGCCGGCTGGCCGACCAGCTGTCGGACCTGCGCGCCCACGCCGGCCTGACGCGGGTCCATGGGCCGGGCGAAACGGTGGCACTGGCCAACGGCAAGCCCAGCCCGAGCGCGGTCGGCAGCACCGCCTATCTGGTCAACTTCGAGGACATCCAGGACGTCATCAACCTCCTCTTCCGGGGCGGCGCGGAGGCGGTCGCGGTGAACGGCCGGCGGATCTCGCCCGCCTCCCGCATCACGGGATCCGGCGGGACGGTCGTGATCGACCAGGGCCCCGCCCTCCAGGTGCCCTTCCAGATCGCAGCGATCGGCAACCGGGCCGAGATGGACAGCCTGCTCGCCGACCCGGCAAGCCTCGGCGACCTGAAGCGCCGGCAGCGCGACTTCCAGGTCCAGGTCGGCTGGCAGGGCGCGGGCGACCTCTCGCTGCCGGCCTACGACGCAACCCTGGACGTGAGCTATGCCCGTGGCTGACAGCCGCGGGGGCGCGCCGGTGATCGTCGGCGTCGTTGTGCTTCTGG
>JALZAP010000256.1 GCA_030948245.1 Candidatus Dormiibacterota bacterium
GACCAGCCCTGTTCAAACAGGAGCGGATCGGGCTCAATGGGCGGCCTTTCCTGATCTACAAGTTCCGCTCTATGGTCGTCGACGCCGAAGCGCACAGCGGTCCCACGGTTGCCAAGCCGGGCGATTCCCGCGTCACCGGTCTGGGGCGCCTGCTGCGCCGGCTGAGCCTCGACGAGCTTCCCCAGCTCTACAACATCCTGCGCGGGGACATGAGCCTGGTCGGCCCGCGCCCCCAGCCGACCTTCTTCGACAACCGGTACCAGGGCGAGGTGCCGCGTTACCTCGAGCGGCAACAGGTGAGGCCTGGCTTGACCGGCTGGGCGGAGGTGAACGACCTCCGGGGCGCGGCGCCGATCGTCGACCGGACCCTCTACGACGTCTACTACATCGAGAATTGGTCGCTCGCCCTCGACCTGAAGATCGTGCTGCTGACTGCCCTGCGCGCCTTCACGCAGCGCCACGCCTACTAGCTGACTCTAGTTGCGGCCGATTCCCCGGTAGGTGAAGCCCAGCCGGCGCATCTCCGCCGGGTCATAGATATTGCGGCCGTCGATCAGCACCGGCTGCCGCATCGAGCGCTGGATGCGCCGCAGGTCAAGGTTGCGGAACTCATTCCACTCGGTCACCACGACGATGCCGTCGGCGCCGTCCGCGACCGCATACGGATCCCGGAGGTAGGCGACCTCGGGGAGGATGACCCTCGCCTTCTCAACGGCTGCCGGGTCATAGGCGCGAACCCTGGCGCCGAGGCCGAGGAGGATGTTCGCGATGTCCACGCTGGGGGCCTCCCGCATGTCGTCGGTGTTCGGCTTGAAGGCCAGGCCGAGCAGCCCAACCTCCAGCTCGGAGACGTCGCCGAGGCACTCTCGCAGCTTGTCCACCGCCAGGGTCCGCTGGTCGCGGTTGATCTCCATCACGGCGGTCAGCAGCTCGGGGTGATAGTCGTACTTCTCGCCGATCGCGGCGAGCGCGGCGACATCCTTGGGAAAGCAGGAACCGCCGTACCCGATACCCGCATCGAGGAAGTGAGGACCGATCCGGCGGTCGAGGCCCATTCCTTCGGCGACCACCTTCACGTCGGCATTGACCCGCTCGGCGATCCTGGCGATCTCGTTGATGAAGGAGATCCGGGTTGCAAGGAAGGCGTTGGATGCGTACTTGATCATCTCCGCGGTGTAGATGTCGGTGATCAGGACGGGTGCGTCGAGCGGCTCGTAAAGCTTGGCGACCTTCTCGGCGACGGCTCGGTCGTGCGACCCGATGACAACCCGGTCGGGGTTCATGAAGTCCTGCAGCGCGGTGCCTTCGCGGAGAAACTCGGGATTCGATGCGATGTCGGCGCGGTGGTGGTTGTTGTGGCTCGCCACGATCTCCGAGACCATGTCGCCGGTCCCGATCGGCACGGTTGACTTGTTGACGATGACGAGCGGGCCGTCCATCGCTTCGGCGATCGAGGCAGCGGCCTTTTCGACCGCGCTGACGTCTGCTTGACCACCCTCGCCCTGGGGAGTCGAGACGGCGAGGAAGGCATAGTCACCGCCCGCGATCGCCTCACTGAAAGAGGTGGTGAAGGAGAGCCGCCCCGCTTTGGTGTTCCTATCCACGATCTCCTGCAGCCCGGGCTCGTAGAAGGGAAGTCGATGGTTGCGGAGTTGGTCGATCTTGCCGGCGTCGATGTCCACCAGGATGACTTCGTTGCCGAGGTCGGAAAGGCAAGCCGCCGTCGTCAGGCCGACGTAGCCGGCGCCGACGATTGCCACCTTGCTCAAGTCGCGTTGATTATCGCAAGTAGGTCGCGATACCCCTTCACGGTCTGGTCCGCGGTCCCCTTCCAGCTGAAACGCGCCGCCTGCGCCAGTCCCTGGTCGATCAGCCGACGCCGCCGTGCGGGGTCGAGCACCAGCTCGGCGGCCGCCCTGCCAAGTGCCTCGGCATCCCGGTTCGGCACCAACAGCCCGGCGTCGCCGACAACTTCAGGCAGGCTTGAGTTGCGGTACGCGACCACCGGGCAGCCGCAGGCCAGCGCTTCAAGCGCGGGTAGCCCGAAGCCCTCGTAGAGGCTCGGAAAAAGGAGGCAGGCAGCCCCCGAGAGGAGGTCCACCAATTCGTCGCTGGTGGCGTGCCCGAGCAGCCGCGCTCCGCCCATGTCGGCCGGCGCCTGGCCACCCGGCTCGCCGGCGACCACCAGGTCCAGGTCCGCGCCGGCGGCTTTTGCCGCCTGCCATGCCCGGACCAGTCCTCGAGGATCCTTGCGGACATCAAGTGCGCCGACGAAGAGGAGGTATTCGCCGGTCAGGCCCCAACGATGTTCAATCCGTTCCTCCGCCCCCGCGCGTGGCCTGAACTCGGGATCCACCCCTTCGTAGACGACGCGGACCCGGTCTTCGGCCACGTGGGCGATGCGGAGCAGGTCGGCCTTGGTCGAGTTGGAGACCGCGAAGATCATCTCTGCTCGTGGCAGGAGCCGCCGGGCGACCTGGTGGCGAACGCGTTCTCCCAACATCCGCCAGCCGCCGAAAGCCCAGGGAATCAGGTCGTGCACAGTCACGGCGACCGGGCATGGCGAGCTGGCCGGCAGGCTGAGGGTCAGTGCGTGGTAGATCGCCGGCCTGATCTTGTCAAGGTCCTGGCGCAGCGCGACGGCGTCCTCATACCCGGCGAACCGGCCATGGGAGCGGCGGCGCACGCGATGAATCTCCCGCACGGCGGGAGGAAGCTGGGGGAGCTCGAGGTCGCCATCGACCAGCACGGAGTATTCGAAACCGATCTCACTCAGTGCCCGGGTGAGGCCACGCGCGTAGGTTCCGATCCCCCGCCGGGCGCTCGGGCCCTGGAGGCAGCGGACGTCGAGCAGCACTTCACCCGAAGGCCGGGTCTTGACCGGCGGCCTCTGCCGGAGCGTTCTAGGCGTGGCTCGTGGGGAGGGCCTGGAGGTGGGCCGCGGGGTCGACACCCTCGAGGCGCAGGTCGTTCTCCAGCATCTCGCGGATCATGGCGTCGAATCCCGTGGTCGGTCGCCAGCCCAGGCGCTCCCGCGCCTTGCCGGCGTCACCCTGGAGGTCGTTCACCTCCGAGGGACGGACGAAAGACTGGTCGATCTCCACGTGTTGCTCCCAGTCGAGGCCGACCATCCCGAACGCGGTTTCCACCAGCTCGCGCACGGTGCGGTGCTCGCCTGTCGCGATCACGTAGTCATCCGGCTGGTCCTGCTGCAGCATCATCCACATCGCGACGACGTAGTCGCGCGCGTGCCCCCAGTCGCGGCGTGCCTCCAGGTTGCCCAGCATCAGATTCTTCTTCTTGCCGGAGAGGATCTGCGCCACACCGCGGGTGACTTTGCGGGTGACGAAGTTCTCGCCGCGCCGCGGCGACTCGTGGTTGAAGAGGATCCCGCTGCAGGCAAACATGCCGTGGGCTT
>JALZAP010000257.1 GCA_030948245.1 Candidatus Dormiibacterota bacterium
GGCTACCGGATGATGCAGCTCTTCGTCGGCTCCGAGGGAACGCTCGGGATCGTGACCGAGGTGATCGTCAAGCTCATTCCCCGGCCCCGCCACCACGCGACCGCGATGGTCGGCTTCGCCACCATCGAGGACGCCGCCGACGCCGTCCGCCGGGTCCTCCAGTCCGGCCACTTCCCCGCCGCGCTCGAGCTGCTCAACCGGAGCGCCCTCCAGGTCGTCGGTCACTTCCTGCCGGCCGGCTTCAAGCCGGACCACGAGGCGGTCATCGTCATCGAGCAGGACGGCAACGACGCCGAACAGGTGCTGTACCAGCTCGCCGAGATGGTCGAGATCCTGGACGGCGTCGACAACCGGGTGGCTCAGAGCGAGGCCGAGCGAGAAGGGATCTGGAACGCCCGGCGTCAGTTCGGCGCGGTGCTCGTCGAGCAGCGCAAGAACGTCTTCAGCGAGGACATCGCGGTGCCGATCTCGCAGATTCCGGAGATGGTTCATCGCTTCCACTCTCTCGCGGAGAAGCACGGCATCTCGATGCCGACGGTGGCCCATGCAGGTGACGGCAACCTTCATCCGACGCTGGTCTTCGAGGAGAACCAGCGCCACCTGGTCGGGGCGATCGCGGCTCAGATCTTCCGCGACGCGGTCGAGCTTGGTGGCACGATCTCAGCCGAGCACGGCCTGGGGGCCCTCAAGCGGGACTTCGCCTCCCTCGAACACAGCGCCGAGGAGATCGCGTGGTGGCGCCGGCTGAAGGATCTCTACGACCCTCTCGGCATTCTCAACCCCCACAAGATCTTTCCCGAGCAGCCGGCCGACGAGCACTTCCTGGACGCCCAGCCGGGATGGGGTCGCAAGCTGGCGAGCGGCCGGGATCGCGCGGAGGTGGCAACTTGATGATTCCCCTTGACCCGCCGAGCCTGATCGAGGCTCCCGACACGCTGGAAACCGAGCGGCTGCTCCTCCGCCAGTTCCTGGAGACCGACGTCGACCTCTACGCGCGGATCTGCGCCGACCCCGAGGTCATGCGCTTCATCGGCGACGGCCGGACGCTGACCCGGGAGGAGACCTGGCGCTCGGTCGCTGCCGCGCTCGGCCACTGGGTGCTCCGCGGCTACGGGCTTTACGCGGTCGAGGAGAAGGCGACCGGCAACTTCATCGGCAGGATCGGCCTCATCAACCCGGAGGGCTGGCCGGGCCTCGAGGCGGGCTGGCTGCTCGGCCGCCCGCATTGGGGCTATGGCTACGCGACCGAGGGCGCCAAGGCGGTCGTCCGGATGGCCTACGAATCGGTCGGCGCGACCCACCTGATCAGCCTTATCCGCCCCGACAACGGTGCCTCGATCCGGGTGGCAGAGAAGCTGGGCGCTATCCGCGAGAGCACGATCGAGATGATGGGCGGTCCGGTCCACATCTACGCCTACGGCGGCCCCCCCGTGGACCCGACGCTGCTCCTGGCGCCACACACGAAGTAGGCACCGTAAGCTAGGCCAGGTGGCGAACGGGGACGCCTTTGCGGAGATCTTTCGGCGGCTGCGCAGCATCCTGGCACGTCAGGTTCCACCCCTGGTGGTCACCGAGGACGGTCAGCGAGACTACAGCCTCGCGGTGGACCGGCCTGAGATCCAGCCCGAGGCACGCCGCTACTTCGGCGGAGTGAACGTCCGCAAGAACTACGTCTCCTACTACCTGATAGGCGTCTACGCCGACCCGCGCCTGGTGGAGAGCCTGTCGCCAGGGCTCCGCAAGCGCATGCAGGGGAAGTCCTGCTTCAACTTCAACAAGGTCGACGAGGACCTCTTCGCCGAGCTGTCCGCTCTCACCGACAAGGCGGCGAAGCGCTACCCGGAGGTGGTCGACCTCTTTCTCGCCGGGAAGCTCTAGGTAGTACTCCCCCGAGTCGTAGCGACAGCCGACGCTGTATTCGATTCATTCGCGCTCGGCCGCGATCTGGATGAGATTGCCGCAGGTGTCGTCGAACACCGCGGTGGTGACCGGCCCCATCTCCGCCGGCTCCTGAGTGAACCGCACGCCGAGGCCCAGCAGCCGGGTGAACTCGTGATGCACGTCAGCGACGGCAAAGGAGGTGAACGGGATCCCGTCGGCGACGAGCGCCTCCTTGAACGGCCGTGCCGCCGGGTGGTTGTCCGGCTCCAGGACGAGCTCGGTGCCCTTCGGGTCCTCCGGCGAGGTCACGGTGAGCCAGCGGAACAAGCCCAGTGGGATCTCGGTCTTCTTCTCGAAGCCGAGAACCTCGGTGTAGAAGCGAAGCGCCTTGTCCTGGTCATCGACCATGACGCTCGTGAGGCTGATTCTCATGCTGTCCTGACCTCCTCTGCCAGCCAACGGTGGACGATGCCTCGGATCGGTTCGGTGTTCAGGCGGTGGAACTTGTAGCGGCCCTCGCGCCGCGTCTCGACAAGGCCGGCCTCCTCCAGCACGGCCAGGTGCTGAGAGACTGCCTGCCGTGTCGAGCCAAGCTGATGGCGCGTCGCCAGCCGCGAGCAAATCTCGAACAGCGTCTGCCCATCCCTCTCCTTCAGCTCGTCGAGGATCGTCCTGCGCGTGTGGTCCGCCAGGGCCCTGAACACGTCGCGCATGCTTGAAACAATAGGCAAGTGGCCACTTGCATGTCAACTCCATGCAGATCACGAGCCGCTGCTCGGGGTGAGGAGGCTCTAGGTCAGCTCCCGGCGGTCGACCACCCGCTTCGCCTTGCCCTCGCTGCGCGGCAGCACACCGCCGGCAAGCACCGTCACCTCGACCGTCAGGCCGATCAGCTCTTTGATCCGCCCCTGGGCCGCGCTGCTCAAGGCCTCCTTGTCGGTCTCCGGTTCGGCCTCGACCAGCACCTGCATCGCGTCATGGTGCTTCTGAGTGCGGTCGACCACGATCTGGTAGTTGCCGGTCATGCCGGTGATGGCGAGGAGGATCTCCTCGACCATGCTCGGAAACACGTTCACGCCGCGCACGATCAGCATGTCGTCGGTCCGGCCCCGGAGCTTTGAGATCCGCCGGAACGGGCTGCCGCAGGCGCACGGCTCGGCCACGAGCACGACCCGGTCGCGGGTCCGGTAGCGGACGATCGGCGAAGCCCGCCGGGTGAGGCTGGTCAACACCAGCTCGCCCTCCACGCCGGGAGGTACCGGGCGGCCGGTCTCGGGGTCCACCGTCTCGGCCAGGAAGTGGTCCTCGAACACGTGGAGGCCGTCGTGCTCGCGGCACTCGACGGCGACGCCGGGCCCCCCGAGCTCGGTCAGCCCGAACACGTCGAACGCCTCCAGGCCAAGTCCGCCCTCGATCTGCCGGCGCATCCCCTCCGTCCAGGGCTCGGCGCCGAAGAAACCCACCCGGAGCCGGAGGCGCTGGCGCACGGCCTCCTCCCTTAGTGCCTCCGCCAGCACCAAGGCGTAGGAA
>JALZAP010000258.1 GCA_030948245.1 Candidatus Dormiibacterota bacterium
CCGTAAGATCGTCGAGGACAAGGACGCCAGCCCTGACGAGCGGCGCGTGGCTGAGATTAACGTCGGCCTCTACTGCTTCCGCTCCGAAGATCTCCAGGCCGCCCTCGGTGGGCTCAAGCCGGACAACAAGGCGGGCGAGATCTACCTGACCGACGCCGTGACAGGCCTCCGACCGGTCGAGATCTTCGAAATCGCCGACCCCGACGAGGCGCTCGGCATCAACGACCGAGTCGAGCTGGCCCGCGCCGAGGACGTTCTCCGGCGACGGATACTCGGCCGCCTGATGCTCTCCGGGGTGACGGTCCGGGATCCATCCACGACCTGGGTATCGGAGGAAGCCGAGATCGGGCAGGACACGGTCATCGAGCCCTTCACGATGATCTCCGGCGCTACCCGGATCGGGGCCGACTGCCGGATTGGGCCGCATGCCGACATCGGTGACTCGACGCTCGGCGACGGCTGCCGGGTCGAGCATTCCTGGCTTCGCGAGGTCCGCCTCGCGGACCGCATTGAGTGCGGGCCCTTCGTCCGCATCCGGCCGGGGACCGTCATCGACAGCGACGTCCATATCGGCAGCTTCGCCGAGATCAACCGCAGCAGCATCGGTGGCGGCAGCAGGGTGCCGCACGTCTCCTACCTGGGCGATGCCGTGATCGGCCGCAATGTGAACATCGGGGCCGGGACGATCACGGCCAACTACGATGGCGTTCACAAGAACCGGACCGAGATCGAGGACGAGGTCTTCGTGGGCGTGGACACCATGCTCCGAGCACCGGTCAAACTTGGCAAGGGAAGCAAGACCGGCGCTGGTTCGGTCGTGCTCCACGACGTTCCTCCCGGTGTGACGGTCGCCGGGGCACCCGCCAAAGAGATTCGGAGGAAGGGATGATCGGCAGGATGACCACCGCTGTCGAGTACGCCAGCGAGGAGTCCTCGCCCTGGGGTGCGCTCCGCCTGATCGCCGGGAACGCCAACCAGGCGCTGGCGCAGAAGATCTCCGAGGAGATCGGCGTGCCGCTGACCGACCCCCGGCTGACTCGCTACTCGGATGGCGAGATCGACGTCAAGATCGAGGGCTCGATGCGCGGCCACGACGTGTTCGTCATCCAGCCCACGTGCCACCCCGTGAACGAGAACCTGATGGAGCTGTTCATCATCCTGGACGCCCTGCGCCGCGCCTCGGCCGGCCGGGTGACGGCGGTGATCCCCTACTACGGCTACGCCCGCAAGGAGCGGAAGTCGCAGCCGCGCGAACCGATCACGGCCAAGCTGATCGCCAACGTGATCACGCTCGCGGGCGCCGATCGATTGCTTCTGCTCGACCTCCACGCGGCCGCCATCGAGGGCTTTTTCGACGTGCCCACCGACCACCTGACGGCCCAGCACATCCTCGCCGACCACATCCGCTCCCGCGGCCTTCAGCAGCTCACGGTGGTGGCTCCGGACGCCGGCGGCGCGAAGCGGGCGGAGGCGGTCGCCAACCTGCTCGAGGCGCCGATCGTGTTCGGCTACAAGCGGCGGGAGAGCGCCGACCTTTCAGAGGCACTCGCCGTCGCCGGTGACGTCAACGGACGCGACTGCGTGGTGGTGGAGGACATGATCACGACCGGCGGCACCGCAGCCACGATCGCCAACATGCTCCGCGCCCATGGCGCGCAGAGGGTCGTTTTCGCGGCGACCCACGGCGTGCTGACCGGCGGGGCACCGGAGCGGCTGCGAGGCGCGCCGATCGACGAGGTCATCGTCACCGATTCGATCCCAATCCCGCCCGACAAGCAGGGCAAGCCGATTACCGTGCTCTCGGTCGCCCCGCTCCTGGCGGAGGCGATCATCAGGGTCCACGAGAATCGGAGCGTGTCCGAACTGTTCCGATAGAGAAGCTGAGGTAGCCAACTTGAACACCCAGAACGGGGTGGAGCTGTTCATCCTCGTTGTCTGCGTCTTCCTCGCAGCGCTGGCCTCCGGTACCGAGACCGCCCTCACCTCCGTCAACCGGCTCCGCGTCCGGCACCTGGCCGAGGATGGCAGCCAGCGGGCGGCGACACTTCAGCGGCTCCAGCAGGACCCCCAGCGCTTCCTTGGCACGGTCCTGATCGTCAACACCTTCTCGCTGATAATCGCTTCCGCTGCGGCGACGCTCCTCGGCCTCGACCTCCTCGACCCGGTCCTGCCGAAAGGCCTGGGGACGGTCGGTGACTTCGTGGTCAGCTTCGCCCTCTCGCTCTTCCTGCTGATCTTCGCCGAGATTACGCCCAAGACCCTCGCCGTCCGCCATGCCGACCGGGTCGCCCTCCAGGTCGCGCCGGCGGTCGACCGGCTGGCCACCATCTTCGCCCCCGTCCTCTGGTTCGTGACTTCCGTGGCTCGTGTGCTCGTCCCTGGCCGCGGCCACATCCGCGCCTTCGTCACCGAGGCGGAGCTGATGACGCTGCTGAGCGTCTCCGAGGAGCAGGGGATCATCGAAGAGGAGGAACGGGACATGATCCAGGGCATCGTCGAGATCGGCGACAAGCTGGTCCGCGAGGTGATGGTCCCCCGCCCCGACATCGTCGCTGTCGAGAAGGGTGTCAGCGCCGAGGAGATCGCCCAGTTGATGGAGACCAAGGGCCATACCCGGATCCCTGTCTACGACAAGGACTTCGACCACATCATCGGGCTGGTCCACGCCAAGGACCTGCTCCGCCAGTTCGTCGGCCGCAAGGACGCCTTCCGGCTGGAGCGCATCATCCGGCCGATCCTCCAGATCCCCGAGCAGAAGAAGGTCGACGAGCTGCTCCACGAGATGCGCCTGAAGAAGGCCCACATGATGGTCGTCATCGACGAGTACGGCGGCACCGCCGGGATCGTCACGCTGGAGGACGTGCTGGAGGAGATCGTCGGCGAGATCCGCGATGAGTACGACCTCTCCGAGAAGGAGCCATTCGAGATCATCTCGGCCAACGAGGCGGTGGTCGACGGCGGTTACTCGATGGACGAGCTGAACGACCAGCTCGACCTCGGGATCGCGGAGAGCGACGAATACGACTCGGTCGGCGGCTACCTGAACTCGGTCTTCGGCGCCATCCCCAAGGAGGGCGCGACGTTCGACCAGGAGCCCATCCACTGGAAGGTGGAGGAAATGAACGGCTCACGGATCGTCCGGGTCCGGATCACGACCGAGGATCACTGGCCGCACGACGTGCTCCTCGAAGCGGGCATCAAGCCACCCGACGACTCCCACGAGCGCCGGACGCGCGTCGAGGACGAGTTCGCCTGACCCGGGCAGGTCAATGAACGAGGTCCGATGAGCACCTACCGCGAGGAGGCGGTGGTGCTCCGCAAGCTCGATTACGGCGAGGCCGACCGGATCTACACCCTGCTGACGAAGGAGCATGGCAAGATCGGCGCGATTGCCAAGGGTGTCCGCAAG
>JALZAP010000259.1 GCA_030948245.1 Candidatus Dormiibacterota bacterium
CCTATTCGGCGCTCCTCGACTCCCTTCGCTCGACGGCCGGGAGCCGCTCTTGATGGCGCCCGCGGAGATCGAGCGGCAGGCCGACCGGCTGGTCGCGCGGGCCGGTGACCGGCTTCTCTTCGAGTACGTTTTCTCGCCAGGGCTACCTAAGGTGCTGGCGCCCCGGCCGTACTTCCATCCCGTCCGCACCCTGGGCGGGGTCGTGGTAACCGACCACCAGCCCGCCGATCACCGCTGGCACCTCGGCATCGCGTATTCGTGGCCGGTCGTCCATGGGAGGCAGGAGGGCTCCCCTGTCGGCCGTGCTCGGCAAAGCCTGCGCGCGGCCCATCCCCCGGGGCTGAACTTTTGGGGAGGCCCGACGTTCGTCCGCGGCAGGGGCTACCAGCAGCTGGAGAACAACGGCCGGACCGTCCACCAGGAGTGGAGCCGTGACACCGAACGCCTCGAATGGCTCGACCCGGATGATCGCCGGATAGCGGTCGAGCAGCGCCGGTTGGGACTCCCCGAGGTTGCCGAGGGTGAGGGAAGCTGGTCGCTGGAGCTGGACACCGAGATCGAGAACAGCGGTCAGCAGGTCCTCCGATTCGGCTCTCCGACGACCGAGGGCAGGCCGATGGCCGGCTACGCGGGCCTCGCCTGGCGGGGTGCGGAAGCGCTCCGGGATGCGGCCGTGCTCCTCGAGGGACCTGCCGACGAAGGCGACCCGATGGGCCGCCGCTCGCGCTGGCTGGCTCTCGCCGGCGGGGGCGCCACCGTCGCGATCGTCGAGCACCCGGGCAACCCGGGCGTACCCAACCGCTGGTTCGTCAGGACCGAGGAGTACGCCCTGGTGGCGAGCAGCCCGGTCTTCGACCGCTATCTCGAGCTGGAGCCGGGCGAGAAGCTACGTCTCCGCCACCGGCTTCTTGTCGCGGACGGGGTGTGGAGCGCCGAGCGCCTCGTGGGCGAGCTGGAGCCGGTCGCGTGAGCACCTTTGGCGCGGCTGCCTCAGCGAGAACGGCCGGGGCGCCCGGGCGGCCGCGAGACCGATTCGCGCTCGACCAGCTCGACGGGAAGAACCACGACCCGCGGCTGGTGGTTGCCGGAGCCGAGCGCGATCTCCATCGAGCGGCGTCCCATCTCGCGCATCGGCACCCTGATGGTCGTCAGCCTGGGCATCACGTCGCGGACGGTCGGGATGTCGTCGAAGCCGACCAGCGAGACGTCCCCCGGCACTTTGAGCCCGGCCTCTCGGAGCGCGGCGAGGGCGCCCACGGCCATCAGGTCATTGGCGGCGTAGACGGCCGTGAAGCGGGCACTCGAGGCGAGCAGCCTCCGGATCGCCTCGTAGCCGCTTTCGCGGGTGAAGCTGCCGTGGATGGAGAGAGACGGGTCGTGATCGATGCCGGCGGCGGCGAGCGCCGTGCGGAAGCCCGCGGAGCGCTGCACGGTGGTCGAGAAGTTGGGCGGCCCCATTATCTCGACGATCCGGCGGTGGCCCTTGCCGACCAGGTGGTTGGTGAGCAGCTCGCCGCCGCGGCGGTTGTCGGGCACCACGGTCGGGGTCGTCACCGACGAATAGCGGCCGCAGATGACCATCCGGGCGCCCTGCTGCTTCAGAGCGGTCGCGTCCTGGCGGATCGCGCGCAGGTAGGCCGCGTCCTCGATCGCGCCGCCGGTCAGGATGACGGCGTCGACCCGCTGCCCGCGCAGCATCTGCACGTACTGCAGCTCGCTCGCCGGGTTGCGCAGCGAGTTGCAGAGGACGACCAGCCGCTGGTTCTCGGCGGCGACCTCCTGGATGCCGGCGACGATCTCCGAGAAATAGGGGTCGGCGATGTCATGGATGATCACGCCGACGATGCCGGTCGAGGTGCCGCGCAGCGCCTGGGCGTGTGCGTTGCGGATGTAGCCGAGCTCGCGCACGACCTTCTCGACCTGCGCCCGGGTTGGCTTGGCGACCGGGTAGCCGCCGTTCAGCACCCGCGAAACCGTGGTCGGCGACACGCCCGCGTTGGTGGCAACATCGCTGATCGTGACGTTGCTCCCCCGGGTGGCCTGCCGCACCATCGCGCAGCACAGGATAAGGCGAAAACTGCGCCTCGTCGGCGCCCGCTGAAAACGATTTCAGTTCAGAGTGCGATGAAAGGAAAAGGGTTGACCGATGGTGGCTAGGCACGTCAGCAGGCCGGCGACCGGCGAGAAGGGCACGCACGCGCTCGAAAACACGACGCGAGTCCGGCTCGGGGTGATCATGAACGGCGTCACCGGGCGGATGGGGACCAACCAGCACCTGGTCCGGTCGATCCTTGCCATCCGCGAGCAGGGCGGGGTGACCTCTGCCGACGGCAAGGTCATCTGGCCCGACCCCATCCTGGTCGGGCGCGACGAGCGCAAAGTGCGGGAGCTGGCGGCCGAGCACGGCGTCGAGCGCTGGAGCACCGACCTGGCGAGCTGCCTGGCAGATCCGGAGGACAGCATCTACTTCGACGCCCTGACGACCCGGCTGCGGCCGGATGCGGTTCGCCAGGCGGTCGCCGCCGGCAAGCACGTCTACTGCGAGAAGCCGGTTGCCACGGATCTCGCGACGGCAGTCGACCTCGCCCGGGCGGCGAGAGCCGCGGGAGTGAAGAACGGCATCGTCCAGGACAAGCTCTGGCTACCCGGACTGCGGAAGCTGAAGAACCTCGTCGACAGCGGCTTTTTCGGCCGCCTGGTCTCGGTGCGGATGGACTTCGGCTACTGGGTCTTCGACGGCTTCGACGCCCACTCCCAGCGGCCCTCCTGGAACTACAAGAGGGAGGAGGGCGGTGGCATCATCCTCGACATGTACAGCCACTGGCGGTACGTCGTCGGCGGTCTCTTCGGCCCCATCCGTTCGGTCCTCGCGCTGGGCGCGACGCACATCCCCGAACGCGTCGACGAGCGGGGCGAGGTCTACCGCGGGACGGCGGAGGACGCCGCTTACGGAATCCTCGCCCTCGACGGGGGCGTGGTCGTCCAGATCAACTCCTCCTGGTGCACGCGGGTGCGCCGCGACGACCTGCTCACGGTGCACGTCGACGGAACCGAGGGCAGCGCTGTGGCCGGCCTCCGGGAGTGTTGGATCCAGGCCAAGGAGAGCACCCCGCGGGCGATCTGGAACCCCGACATCCCGCAGCCGATCGACTTCTATCAGAGCTGGGACAAGTACGGCGAAGAGGATCACTTCGACAATGCGTTCAAGGTCCAATGGGAGCTCTTCCTGCGCCACGTCGCGGCCGGCGAGCCCTTTCCCTGGGACTTCCTCCAGGCCGCCCAGGGGGTCCAGCTCGCCGAGCTGGCGCAGCGTTCCTCCCACGAGAAGCGCTGGTTGGAGGTGCCGGAGCTGACGCTGTGAGCGGCGTCGCCACCCGGGTCCGCCTGCCTCACCCTGACGG
>JALZAP010000260.1 GCA_030948245.1 Candidatus Dormiibacterota bacterium
CATCCGGCCCCCGACCGCCTTGGCGAGGCAGCCGGCGAAGACGCCTAGCAGCCTCAGGATCAGAAACGACCGCGCGTTGGTCGGCGCCGGGAAAACCGGTGAGACGAGGCTGCCCTTGGGGGGGAAGACCATCTCGACGATCTCGCAGATCCCCTCGTTGATGTCGAGCTCGGCGGCGCGTTCGGGGGTGTCGGCCAGGTTGCGGAGGATGCACGCGATCCACTTCCGCAAGAAGAGGCCATCGGCATAGTCGCCGGCGTGGTTGATCGGCCCCAACGCCTGGGGGCCGGTGCCCGTGAGGTCGCAGACGATCTTGGCCGGCGTCTTGGTCATCGTCATCCGGAGCACGTGGAGGCGCGGCTCGCCGACCCCGTCGTGCTCGATGTAGTCCTCGAAGCTGTAGCTGCCATCGGGGATCTTGGCCAGGACCTCGCGCCGGAAGCTCTCCGCGCAGCGGTCGATCACGGCCTGGAAGCAGGCTTCGACGGTCTCCGCCCCGAACTTGTCGAACAGTCCGGCGAGGCGGCGGGCGCCCATCCGGCAGGCCGCGACCTCGCTGTCGAGGTCGCCCGCGAAGGATTCCGGCGTGCGTGAGTTGCGGACGATGACGCGGTAGAGGTCGTCGTTCCGGACGCCCCCGCTGAAGAGCCTGACGGGCGGGATCATCAGGCCCTCCTGGTAGGCGCTGGTGGCATGAGCCGGCATCGAGCCAGGCACCATGCCGCCGATGTCGTCATGGTGGCCGAAGGCCTGGACGAAGGCGACCACGCGGCCTTGGTGGAAGACCGGCACGGTGGTGGTGAGGTCGGGCAGGTGGCCTACCGAGCCCTCCGAGAGGTAGACGTCGTTGTGGTAGAAGACGTCGCCTTCCCGCATCCGATCGAGAGGGAAGTCACGAACGACCGGCTGCACCATCGCGCTGTAGGAGCGCCCGGTCAGCTTCCGGCAGCGGGCGTCGTGGATCCCCGCCCGGTAGTCGTGCTGGTCGCGGATCATCGGCGAGCGCGCGGTCCGTTCGATCGCCGCCTCGACCTCCGCCTCGATCGAGGCAAGCGTGCCCTCGACGATCTGCAGCGTGATCGGGTCGACGGTGCTGATCACCGGCGCAGCACCAGGTTGCCGAGGCGGTCAACCTCGAAGCTGAAGCCGCTGTCGACGACGGTCGTCGACCCGTACTCCTCCACGATCGCCGGTCCCTCGCCCTTGAAGCCGGCGGGCAGGTCGTCGCGGTGGAAGACCACGTGGCCGCCACGGATGTCGCTCGGTCCGGGGGGCTTCGTCGCGGCCGGCGCCGCCAGCTCCAGGCTGGGCCGGTCGATCAGCCCCAGCCCGGTCACCTTCCAGTTGACGAACTCGACCACTTCATCGGTCCGATAGGCATATCCGTAGGCCCGCTCGTGGGCATCGTGGAAGGCGTTCCCGACGGCCGCCGGGTCGAATGTGCCACCGACCTCGAGCGAAAGCTCGTGCGCCTCGCCCAGGTAGCGGGCCTCGACTGAGCGGACGAGCGCGATCCGCTCCGCCGGCACCCCCTGCTCGGCCAGCGAGCGGCGGGCGGCTTCCTCAAGCCGGCGATAGAGCTCATCGACGGCCTGCAGGTTGACGGCGTCGTGGCGCTGGACCAGCGTCGTCACGTAGTCGTCCTTCAGGTCCACCGCGAGCAGTCCGTAGGCGGAGACGTTGCCGGGGCTGGGCGGGATGACGACGGTCGTCAGGCCGAGGATCTCGGCGATACGCGCCGCCTGGAGCGGGCCCGCGCCGCCGAAGGCGACCAGGGCGTCACCGCTCGGGTCGACGCCCCGCTTCACCGTCAGCTGGGTGACGGCATTGGCCTGGTTGTGAGCGGAGAGCTCGAGGATCCCCTCCGCCAGGCGCCGCGGCGCCAGGCTGAGCTGCGCGGCCAGCGCCTGGATTCCCGCCGCGGCGAGGTCGCTGCGAAGACGGATGGTGCCCCCGGCGAGGTCTTCGGGGAGCAGGTCGAGGAAGAGCGCCGCGTCGGTCACCGTCGGCTGCGAGCCGCCGCGGCCGTAGGCCATTGGTCCTGGCGCGGCGCCAGCCGAGCGCGGTCCCACCCGCAGGCCCCCATCCGGGCCGGCCCAGGCGATCGAGCCGCCGCCGGTGCCGACGGACACGATGTCGATCATCGGCAGGCGGACCGGGAACTGGCCGATGCGACCCTCTTTGGTCAACTGAGGTTCAGCACCCACGACCAGGCAGACGTCGGTCGAGGTGCCGCCGGTGTCGATCGTTATGACGCGCTCGAAGCCTGCCTGACGCGCCAGCCAGGAAGCTCCGAGAGCTCCCGCGGCCGGACCGCTGAGCGCGGTCGCGATCGGCCGCCGGAGCACGGCCGCCGCCGGCAGGACGCCTCCGTTCGACTTCATTATCAGCAGCGGCGCGGCGGGCGCCTGCTCGCGGAGCCGGGCCGCCGCCCGCTCGACGTAGCCGCTGACGTGGGGCTTCACGAAGGCGTCGACGAGGGTCGTCACGGTGCGCTCGTACTCCCGGTACTCGGGCCAGACCTCGCTCGAGATGGACACCACGCAGGCCGGGTGCTCCTCGAGCACTACCTCCCGCATCCGGCGCTCGTGAACGGGATTGGCGTAGGAGTGAAGGAAGCAGATCCCGATTACGGCGATGCCCGCCTCCCGTGCCCAGCGGGCCGCCACCCGCGCGTCCTCCTCGTCGAGCGGCGTCAGCACCGAGCCGCGGAAGTCGAGTCGCTCATTCACCTCGCGCACCCGCTCGAGGGGAACGATCCGCTCCGGCTTCACCCAGAAATAGGAATTGCCGTAACCGCTGGGCACGCTCTGGCGGGCGATCTCGAGCACGTGGCGGAAGCCGCGGGTCGTTATCAGTGCGAGGTCGTGGAACCTCTCCTCGAGCATCGCGTTGGTTGCCACCGTCGTCCCGTGCGCGATCGAGTCGATCTCGCCCTGAACCCGCGCCACGCCCTCGACCAGCGCCCGGGCGGGGTCGTCCGGCGTGCTCGGCACCTTGAACCGGCTCGCCCGGCCGTTCTCGTCGAGGACGACCAGGTCGGTGAACGTGCCCCCTGTGTCGATGCCAACGCGCAGGCCCACCGCGAGAGCTTAGATGGCGCCCGGCTTGCAGCCGGGAGCCCGGTGTGGTTCAGTTTCCCGGCACCGGACCTCAAGCCTTGGCGAAATTGACACCACCACGGATACCGCGCGTCCTCGGGAGAGGTTGGCTGGCGGGCGCCCTGCCCGGAATCGCGCTGGTCTCGGTGGCGGTCATGCTGGTTGTCCTCTTCGGCGTGCTGGACGCAACCCGCCGCCATTCGCTGGGGGACCTCCTGGTGCCCGACCCGGCCGCCGCCGCCGGCACCCTCGGCCTGGCCGGCGGCGCTGAGGGAGTGACGATCAGCATCGTCCTGCTG
>JALZAP010000261.1 GCA_030948245.1 Candidatus Dormiibacterota bacterium
CACCTCTTCTTGAGTCTCGGCGGGTAGAAATCCTTTTCTACCTTAGTAGATGCCAGCGACCGGCCCCGCCGGCCGGCGCTGCGCGCGGCCACCTCCCCACAGGTGGGGGGGCGGGACCTGGCCACTGGTGAGGTGAGACGAACGGTCAGGTTCCTCGGTGGCCTCAGACGAAGAGCGGCTGCGGGCGCGCCCGCGCGACCAGCTCGTCCATCTCCGCCTCGCTCGGGCGCGCTTCGAAGCGGCTCGCTGCGTCGAGGAAGCGTGGCAGGAGGTCGACGTCGCCGGTGCTGTTGAGGAAGATGCCGGGCCGCCCCATCGCCCACCACAGCGCGAGGTCGATGTCGCGCTGCTCGGTCATCGGCTCGTACCAGGTCGAGGCCGTCCGCGGCCGGCCCAGCCAGGGACCGCGGGCGATCGACTTGATCGTTTGGACCGCCACGTTGCGCTCGGCGCAGGTGGCGGCGAGGGCCTCGAAGTTCTCCGCGTAATAGGGGAGCCGCATGGTGATCCGGTTGTACGGCAGCAGCACCGAATCGAAGTCGAAGCGCTCGAGGCTGCGGCGGTGGTTGGCTGCAATCTGGGCGCCATGCCCGGTCACGCCGATCCAGCGCACCAGGCCCTGCTCGCGAGCCTCGACGGCGGCATCGATCGCCCCGCCCGGGCTCAGCGCGGTGTCCCATTCGATCGGGTCGGCGAGATTGTGCAGCTGCCAGAGGTCGACATGGTCGACGCCCAGCCGGTCGAGCGAGCGGTGGAGTTCCTCGCGAGCTCCCTCGGCCTTTCGCTCCCCGGTCTTGGTGGCGAGGAAGAAGCGGCCCGGCTCGCGCTGCAGCCAAGGCTTGATGCGGAGCTCGGCGTCGCCGTAGCTCGCCGCCACGTCGATGTGGTTGATGCCGTGCTCGAGGAGGACTTCGAGGGTGCGGTCGGCGACGTCCTGGCTGACGCTGGACAGCGACGCGGCACCGAAAAGCACGCGTGTGCTCTGGTGGTCGGTGCGTCCGAAGGGAGCGAGCGGGATCGCCATCGCCGGCTCCTCAACCTATTCTCTTGTCAATCCCCATGTCAACAATCGCCATGACCGGCGCTGCCGGGGGTGTCGGCTCGATCCTGGCCCGCGGCATGCGCCGCGAGCTGCGGCTGACCGACCTCCGTGAAGCGCCCGGCGTCGAGGAGCTCGACGTTCGCGACCTGCCGGCGGTCGAAGCCGCGTTCGGCGGTATCGACGCCGTCATTCACCTCGGCGCGATCCCGACCGAAGCGCCCTTCGAGGACATCCTCGACCACAACCTGAAGGGCACCTACAACGTTCTCGAAGCAGCGCGCCGGTGCGCGGTGAGACGGGTCGTCTTCGCCTCCACCAACCACGTCACGGGCATGTACGGCCGCGCCGACCGGATCGGACCCGAAGCGGCAATCCGGCCCGACACCTACTACGGCGTCAGCAAGGCGTTTGGCGAGGCCCTGGGCCGCCTCTACGCAGAGAAATGGGGCGTCTCGGTCGTCTGCATCCGGATCGGCACCTGCATCGAGCGACCGCTCAACGTCCGCCACCTTTCGACATGGCTCTCACCGCGTGACGCGGTCGCGCTCTTCACCGCAGCAGTTGACGCAGACGTCGATTTCAGCATCGTCTACGGCGCGTCGGCCAACACACGCGGCTGGTGGGACCTGGCCAGCGCCCGGGCCCTCGGCTATCAGCCGCAGGACGACGCCGAGTCCTTCGCGGATGAGGTCGCCGAAGACCCGAGCGAGCAGTTCGGCACCCAGGGCGGACCGTTCACCGAGCCGGCCTTCGCCGGCGAGAGGAGCTGACACGCCCGCCCCAGGTAATGCGCCGATCGCACCCGCGGTGGCAACCGCAGAGCTCAAGGAGCATCCCCTCTGGGTCGTCGAGCGATCGCGGCTCTACCGCAACTTCCGCTTCGGGGACTTCCTGAAAGCGATCGCCTTCGTGAACCAGGTGGCGGAGCTCGCCGAGCGACGCGGCCACCACCCCAACATCTGCGTCCACGAATGGTGCTTCGTCCACCTCGAGCTCTACTCCCACGCCGACGGCGGACTCAGTCGCTTCGACTTCGAGTTCGCGCTCGCCCTCGACGAGATGATCGCATCAGGAGCCGGAGCCGCTTCCTGAGACGGGATCCTGGGCGAGGACCAGGTAAGCGGCTGCGAGGACTATTGCAACCGCCGGCGGGCCGTAGTCGGAGACCGGGCCGCTCGGAAATACGAGCCGGATGATCGCCGCGCAGATGAAGTAGGCGCCGGCCAGCGTCAGCAGGACCCGAAGGCGGCGGCCGGCAAGGCTCAGCTGCCTGCGGAGCCCCCCTGGGCGGATCGAGAGCACGGCGACCACCAGCAGCGGAACCAGGACGAGCCCCGCGAAGAAGCCCCTCACCGACCTTCTCTCAGCCCCCGCCGCGACACCCGAGAACCCTATCTGAGGGGGATGGGTCCCTCCCGCCGGCCGTGCTCGGCAGAGGCTGCGCGTGGCCTACCTCCCTCTGCTTGTCTACAGCCTCACGCGACGAGCTGACCCAACTCATGGCCTGCGCACGGCGATCCGTTGTCGCGATGACTTCGAGATACCCGGTGACCAGGTGTCTGATGGGTTGCGATGCCCCTGCCTTCCGAACTTCGCCCCCGCGGCACGAGGGCGGTCATCGGCATCTTTGCGCTTCTGAGCCTGATTCCCGTCGTCGCCCTCGGCATCGGCCTCGGCAACGTCATCAACAGCGGTGTTGAGCAGCAGAACCTGGAAGAGGTCAAGACGAACCTCTCGGTCGTGGCCCAGGTCGGTATCCAGCCGCTGTTGATCCCCAGCGACCTTACGGACGGCCTCAGCAACGCCCGGCTTGACCAGTTCGACAGCCGCCTGCAGGGCGTCGCCTTCGGCAAGGTGATCGCGCGGCTGAAGATCTGGAACCGGCTGGGAGTCGTTGTGTACTCGGACAATCGCGACCTCGTCGCCAAAACCTTTACGCCCGACGGCGAACTGCTGGAAGCGTTGGGCGGGCGGGTCGCCAGCGAGATCACCGATGCCAAGGCGGAGGAGAATCGAACCGACCACCTCACGGGCAAGTTCATCGCCGTCTACGTTCCCATCTTCCTCGAGGGAAACATGAAGACTCCCGCGGGAGTGCTCGAGCTCTACCTGCCGTACGCGGCTGTGGCGGCCCAGATCCAACATGAGTCGGAGCACCTATACGTCCTGCTGGCTATCGGACTGACCCTGCTCTACCTGTCGATGATCCCCGTGTTCCTGGTCGTCGACCGGCTGCGCCGCCGCCTGACCGCGAGCATGGTTTCGGTCAACGAGGAGCGCCTGAAGGGGGATGAGGCGTCCCGCGTGAGTGAGCTCAAGTCAACCT
>JALZAP010000262.1 GCA_030948245.1 Candidatus Dormiibacterota bacterium
GCGGCTCGACGCAGTAACGCTGCTGGACGTGCGGAAGGAGGTCGCCGCAGCGTTGGTTGGCGATCGTCGAAAGCAGCTTCAGGTACTCGGCGTGCGCCCAGCCCAGCGGTGCCGCCGAGTTCGTCGCCATCCCCGGCAGCAACCCGCGCTGCGAGATCGCCTTGCCGTCCCAGACCTGCTCGGGCAGCATCAGGCCGGGACCGGCGAACGTCTCATAGGTCCGGGCCAGCCCGCTGACGCGATCGCCGCCGGCCAGGAACTCGTACTGGGCACGCTCGCCGGCCAGCAGCGGCCAGGGCCGGCCCACGCCTCCCGGTCCCCAGGCGGACCCGTCGGTAGGCTCGCCGTATGTGTCACCGACATAGCGCCGCCAGGCCGGCCCGCCCGGTCCGATCCAGAGCAGCTGGCGGTCCACCTGGGCGATGCTGGAACGGATCTCAGCGTTGTCGGCCGGCCGCAAACCCAGCCGCACGAGCTCGAGAAAGTCGACGCTGAGCACGGCGTCCGGCGTCGGGCCGGTCTCCGGGTCGCTGCCGAGCCGGACGTAGTGGCCGCGTTCGCTGCTGTAACACCACGCCTCGACCCGGTCGGCCCAGTAGTCGGCGACGTGGAGGAAATGGGCGGCAGCGAGGTGCTCGCCCGCGGCGTGGGCGAACTCCGAGGCGCTCACCAGCGCGGCGACCACGACCGCCAGGGTGGAGGGCGAGAGCCCGCCGGCGTCCTCCCAGCGGTCGAGCGGCGTCAGCGGCCCGTTCCGGATCAGGTAGAGGGCTGCTCGCCGGACCAGCTGCGGGTAGGGGTCCCAGTCGATGCCCTGGGCAGCCTGGAGCCGGCGGGCCAGCAGGATCGGGTAGGCGACCTCGTCGAGCTCGGTCCCGTTCCAGTGCGGCTTCCCACTCGGAGTCCAGTTCTGGGGCCAGGAGCCGTCCGGCCGCTGGACGCGAGCGAGATGGTGCAGGGCTCGGGCCGCTGCCTCGCCATCGCCGAGGTCGAGCAGGGCCGTGGTCGCGTGGTACAGGTCGCGCGACCAGACCAGGTTGTAGACGTGGTTTCCATCCTTGTTGCTCTCCCCCCAGGGAGCACCTGGCGCGGTGACGAAGCCGCCGCGCTCCTCCTTGTCCTCGAGGCACTTGAGGACGGTCATCGAGGCTGCCGCGAGCGCGCCGCCATCGCCGGCGACCTGGGCGACCCTGGCGGGCAGGTCGCTCTGCTTGCGCCACGCTTCCTCGAGAGCGGCCCGCGTGCCGGCGGCTCCCCGGCGAAGCATCTCTCGGGCCACCTCTTCGGCATCGGGGCGGGAATGCGCAAAGCCGACGGCGACCTGGAACACGCCGGCGTGGAGAGCCAGCTGAGCGCCGACGGCGACGTTGCCGGGTCCCGCCGAGGGATAGGTGGCGGTCATCTCACCCTCGTTGTCGTGGAGGTCCACGAACACGTCCGAGCTGTCTCGGTAACCGGCGCTGGCGCGGTCGAACGGGCCGCAGAGGGCGATGTGGACGTCACCCTGGCGGGCGATGAGTGCGGGCGGTGAGCCGGCGGTGATTATCGCGTCGTTGCCGAGCCCGAACCGGTTGAGGTGGGGCGTCGCCATCAGGTAAAGGCGCAGGTCGGGCAGCTCGGGGTTGAAGTCGCACGCGATCAACAGGGCGTTCAGCTCGGTGTCGACCAGGAACTCCTTGGACAGGTGGTACTCGGCATGTGAGCTGAACACCTCGATCGCCGGCACACCCGCCTTCGCCCAGCGCAGGCTGTGGTCGGCCTGGGCGGCGTCGTCCACCGGCGTGATCCCGGGCGCGGCCACCAGGAAGCGGAGCTCGTGCAGGGCCGGCCGGTCGAGGGTCGGGAAGAAGACCTCGCTGAGGTTTCCCCTCGCGAGCGTGAACCAGACCTTGCTTGAAATGCCCGGCGAGCTCCCGAAAGCCTGCTTCCGCCCGGGGCCCCAGGTGGGTGGGGAGCCGGGCCCTCCCGGGGCCTCCATGCGCGCCTTAGTATGACTTTGATGCGCGCGATCGCCCTCGACAAGGCCAGCGCGAAGCCGGTCTTGAAGGGCGATGTCCCCGAACCCGAGATCAACTCGCCCGACCAGCTGCTGATCCGCGTGCTCGAGGTCGGCATCTGCGGCACCGACCGTGCGATCGTCCGCGGCGAGGCGGGAGAGATCACGCCGAGCGCCGACTACCTGATCCTCGGCCATGAGATGCTCGGCCAGGTGGTCGCCGCGGGGAAGGACGCGGCGGGCCAGTACGCGGCCGGCGACCTGGTCGTCTGCACAGTGCGGCGGCCTTGCCGGCTGCCCGAGTGCCCCACCTGTGCCCATGGCGAGAGCGACATGTGCTACACGGGCAAGTTCACCGAGCGCGGCATCTTCCACGCCGACGGCTACATGACCTCCCGGATCGTCGAGTCCACCGACTTCACGGTCAAGCTGCCGCCCGAGCTGCGTCCTTACGGGGTGCTGATGGAGCCGACGACCGTTGTCGAGAAGGCGATCCTGGAGGCCGTACTCGTCCAGCACCGCCTTGACTGGGTGAAGCAGCTGGACAACCAACGGGCGATCGCACGAGACTGGCGCTTCGTGCGCCGGGCGCTGGTGGCCGGCGCCGGTCCGATCGGCACGATGGCGGCCTTCCTCCTCCGCCTCCACGACGTCGAGACCCACGTCACCGACATCGTCCCGGAGGACGGTTACAAGGCTTCCCTGGTCAGCTCGATCGGCGCCACCTACTGGAACTCGCTCGAAACTCCGCCGGTCGAGGTCGCGACAAAGGTGGGCAACATCGACCTCATCGTCGAAGCGACCGGCATCGCCCCGGTAGCCTGGGAATTGCTGGCCGCCCTCGGCGTCAACGGAGTCCTCGTCTTCACCGGCGTGCCCGGCGACCGAGGCGGCGAGTTCCAGATGCCTGGAGGGCATCTGATGCGCCAGCAGGTGCTCTGGAACCAGATCGTGATGGGCTCGGTGAATGCCAATCGCTCCTACTTCCTGCACGCCGTCAAGGACCTGTCTGACATCGTCCGGCGCTGGCCCGGTGCGCTGGCCGGGGTGATCACCGCCCACCATCCGATGGAGGACTTCGAGACTGCGCTTACGACCCAGCCCAAGGACGAGGTGAAAGCGGTCTTCGACATCCCCGACGTCTGAATCCGAGAGTCGGGTCGGTAGAATTCAACTTCCTTCCGAGCGGGGAGGTGGCTGAGTGGTCGAAAGCGCCCGCCTGCTAAGTGGGTAGGGGGTTAATTCTCCCTCGAGGGTTCGAATCCCTCCCTTCCCGCCAGTTTGCAAAATGGGCCTTTACGACCCGGTGGCGGCGTCGGCCGCGTCCGCCTCGACCAAGATCAAATCGAGGGGGGCGTGGAGCTGGAC
>JALZAP010000263.1 GCA_030948245.1 Candidatus Dormiibacterota bacterium
GCCCTCGGCGATGAGCAGTCCCCAGCCCTCGAGGATCTCCTCCGTGTAGACGTCGAGCAGAGCCCCGCTGGTGACGACCAGATCCGCCGGCTGGGAGCGGCGGGCGACCGCCACCAGGCGGCGCATCGCGGTGATGTCGGGAGCGAATCGGACGGTCACTCCGAACCGAACACTAGAATCGCTTGGATATGGATTTTGCTTTCTCGGAGGAGCAGGAGATGCTCCGCTCGTCGGCCCGCACGCTGCTGGCGAAGGCCAGCCCTAGCGCTGTCGTCCGCAAGCTGATGGAGACCGAGGATGCTTATGACGCGGACCTCTGGAAGAAGGTCGCCGAACAGGGTTGGACGGCGCTCGGCATTCCCGAGGAGTATGGCGGCTTCGGCAGCTTTCTCGACCTCGTGGTGGTGCTCGAGGAGACCGGCCGGGTCCTCCTTCCCGGTCCATTCTTCGAGACGATGGGGATGGCGGTTCCCGCCCTTCTCGAGGCCGGTACCGAAGCGCAGAAGAAGGAGGCGCTCACCGCCATCGCCGCCGGCGAGGCCCGCGCCACGCTTGCCTTCACAGAACCCTCGGGTCGCTGGGACGCGGACGGGGTAACGCTGAGCGCGAAGAAGTCAGGCGACGGCTGGACGCTCAATGGCACCAAGCTCTTCGTGCCGGGGGCGGGGGTCGCCGACTACATCGTCGTGGCGGCTCGTACCCGCGGCGGCGGCGAGGATGGGATCACCCTCTTCCTCGTCAAAGGCCGGCCGGCCGGGATGTCGGTCAAGCCGCTCTCGACGCTCGACATGACGCACAAGTGGTACGAGGTCAAGTTCGAGAACGTCCACCTCGCCGCCGAGGCCCTGATGGGAGAGGCGGACAAGGGCTGGGCGCCGTTGCGCCGGTCCCTCGACTGGGCCACTGCCGGGATCTGTGCCGAGATGGTGGGCGGCGCCCAGAAGGTGCTCGAGGATTCGGTCGAGTACGCCAAGACACGGCAGCAGTTCGGCAAGCCGATCGGCATCTACCAGGCGGTCTCGCACAAGCTCGCCGACATGCTGCTCGAGGTGGAGAGCGCCAAGTCGGTCACCTACTACGCGGCCTGGACGGTTGACGCCGACGCGCCCGACCGAGCCCTCGCCTGCTCCATCGCCAAGGCCTATACCTCGGACGCCTACCGCCACGCGACCGGCAGCGGCATCCAGGTCCATGGGGGCATCGGCTTCACCTGGGAGCACGACATGCACCTTTACTTCAAGCGAGCGAAGGCATCTGAGGTGACGCTTGGCGATCCCACCTATCACCGGGAGCTGGTGGCCGAGGCGCTCGACTTATAGGGGCCGGCGCAGGGACCGACACGAGGTATGGCGAAGTGTCTACAGATCCCCGGAGCTGTTCAGCCTAGGCGTTGCTCACGAGCAGCGCGATGACCACGATCCCGAAAGCAACGCAGACGGGTATGACAAGCCCCCGGTAGAGCGCGAAGTAGTCGGCCCAGGCGGCCCGCAGGCGCTCGATTCGCGAGCCGGCGCCGAAGGCTAGAGCCGAGTAGAGGGGCAGGCCCGCGGCGGTGTTGATGGTCAGGGCCAGCACCACCAGCCCCCCGGCGAGGCCGAGCCAGCCCTGCAGCGGAGCGTGCGGGCCGAAGCCTACCTCGGCGCCCCAGAGGGCGGCCGCGGCCGGAAGCAGGAGGAGCTCGGGCAGGCCGAGCAGGAAGAAGGCGGCGAATGTGACCGCCAGCATCAGGAGCAACAAGGCGAAGCCGGAGACGATGCCTGCCATCGCTGCCCCCGCGATGGCGACGCCCGACGGCGCTCCGGCGAGGGGCACCGCCGCGGTGACCGGCTCCGGGATGACCTGGCCCTGGACGAGGGCGATCGCGCCGGCCCAGGAGTGGACACCGGCGGTTGCCACCACGACGCCGGCGATCAGGGCCGGCAGGACCGCCAGGACGGTCCCCACTCCGAGCGCCGGCAGGTGCCGCCGGAGCTGCTCGACCGGCAGCCAGCTCCGCCGCTGCTTCCGCTCCCGGCTGACGCCGGTCTCCATCAACCGCTCGCGGTCGAAGGTCGCGCCGGTCACGATCGTGAGCGCAAGGCAGGCTCCGAGCGGCAGCGCCAGCGAGGCGACCGCAAGCGGAGATCGGAAGACGAAGAGAGCCAGCGGCAGGTCGGCGACGGCCGCCGAGATCGGGGAGAGGAGGAAGGACCAGGCGCCGCCCGCGGCGCCTTCACGGGGAAAGAGCATGAAGCCGAGAAGGCGCCCCATCGCCGCCCAGTAGGCGGTGGCGACGGCGACGAAGGCGAAGGCCGGCAGCAGGTCCCAGGGTGCGGGGCGGCCGAAGATCGTCATCAGTGTCATCCCCGCCGCGACCCAGAAGGTGACGTAGATGCCGCTCACGACGACGCCCGGCAGCACTTCGAGCCAGATCAGCGAGGGGTCGTCAAGGGGCGCGTAGAGGAGCACCTCGAGCGACTGCTGGGCCTTCTCCCACCAGATCCCGATCGAGCTCTTGATCGACTCCAGGAGTGCGAAGGACATGAAGAAGAGGGGCAGCAGGAGGCCGGCTTCGAGGCCGGCGCCGCGGGGTATGCGGCCGGCGAGCGAGCCGAGGTTGCCGGGGGCGCTGCCGAAGAGGGAGACCCCGCCCACCAGGAGGAGGACGAAGGCGTTCAGGTAGATCACCCAGCTGAGGTCGCCCCGCCGCCACCAGGAGCTGACGTAGAAGGGCAGGAACTGGGCGAGCCGGCGGGGCTGGTCGCGGAGCGAGCGGAGGACCTGCCTCGGCCGCAGCCCCGGGATGTTCGCGGGCTTGGATGCCTCGACCGGCAGGTCGACAGCGGCCTCGTCGATGGCCTTCAGGTAGACCTGCTCGAGGCTCTGCTGCTGCTCGGACAGTTCGAAATAGGGGGCTCCATTGCGGTAGAGGTGGCGCTGCAGCTCGGCCGCGAACTCGGCCAGCTCCGCGTCGGGCCACTCCCAGGGAACGCCATAGGAAAGCCGGCGGCCGTCGAAGACGGGCTCCGCCTGGTGCCGGTTCAGCCAGGCGAGGACCGGTTCCCGGTCGGCGAGATCGCCGCTCAACACGGCCGTGAAGCGGCGGGTGGGATGGGCCCAGCGGCGGAGCGCGGCCAGGGTGCCGGCGGCGACGACCCGGCCGCGGCGCATTATCGCGACCCGGTCGGCCAGCAGCTCGGCCTCGACCAGGATGTGGGTGGTGACGATGACGGCAGCGCCGCGGTCGCGCTGCTCGCCGAGGTAGCGCCGCATGTCGGCGGCAGCGACCGGGTCGAGCCCGACCGTCGGCTCATCGCAGAACAGCCAGCGCGGCTCGTGCAGGGTGGCGCGGATCAGGGCCACCTTCTGGGC
>JALZAP010000264.1 GCA_030948245.1 Candidatus Dormiibacterota bacterium
GGCCGCCACCGATTGAGAGTGGTAGAGGCCGCCATGGACGCCGCCCCCGTAGGGCGCACGGATAACGATCGGACAGCCGAAGTCGCCGTTGGAGCGGTAGCGGATGCGGGCCGCCTCGCTGACGATCTGGTCAAAGGCGGGATGGATGAAGTCGGCGAACTGGATCTCGGCGACCGGGATGGTGCCGTTCATGGCGGCGCCGATGGCGACGCCGACGATGCTCGACTCGGCCAAGGGGGTGTCCAGCACACGGGCCTCGCCGAAGCGGTCGTAGAGGCCCTCGGTGGCAAGGAAGACGCCTCCCTTGCGACCCACGTCCTCGCCCAGCACCCACACCCGCTCGTCCCGCTCCATCTCCTCCAACAACGCCTCGCGCACGCCCGCGATGAGGGTCTTCTCCGTCATCCGGCCGCCTCCGCGAAGACGTTCTTGAGCGTGTCCTCGGCGAGCGGCGAGGCAGCCGCCTCGGCGTAGGTGACGGCGTCGGCGACGTCGGCCGCGCACTCCTGCTGGATCCGGTCGTCGGTCTCCTCGTCCATCACTCCCTCGTCGAGCAGATAGCCGCGGAAGCGCTCGATCGGATCGCGGCGGAGGAGCGCCTCGAGCTCGGCCTGGGGCCGGTAGCGGCGCTGGTCGTCGTCCGAGGAGTGGGAGGTGAAGCGCGCGACCTTGGCCGAGATCAACGTGGCGCCGTCGCCCGACCGGGCCCGCTCGACCGCGACCTTCATCGCCTCGAAGGAGGCGAGCAGGTCGCCGCCGTCGACGGTCACGCCCGCGATGCCGTAGCCGATCGCCCTCTTGGCGACGCTGTCGACGCCCATCTGCAGCCGGTGCGGAACCGAGATCGCGTAGTCGTTGTCCTGCACGATGCAGATGAACGGTAGGCGGTGGACGCCGGCCCAGTTGAGGCCCTCGTGCCAGTCGCCCTGGGAGGTCCCGCCCTCGCCGATGCAGGTGACGGCGACCTCGTCGAGGCCCCGCATCTTGGCCGCGTAGGCAATGCCGGCGGCGTGGCAGATCTGGGGGCCGACGACACTCGACTTGGTCATTATCCGGAGCCGCGCGCTGCCGAAGTGGGAGGGCATCTGGCGGCCGCCGGAGTTCGGATCCTCGGCCCGCCCGAAGACCGAGAGCATGAAGTCGCGCGCGGTCTGGCCGAGGGCGAGGCAAAAGGCGAGGTCGCGGTAGTAGGGGACCAGCCAGTCGGTTCCCGGGCGCATCGCTGACGCCGCAGCGACCTGGATCGCCTCATGGCCCTGGCCGGAGATGACGAACGGTGCCTTTCCCTGCCGGTTGAGGACCCACATCCGGCGGTCCACGGCGCGCGCCAGGACCATCTGCCGGTACATGTCGAGCAGCCGCTCCGCGTCGAGACCGAGCCCGACATGGCGGGTCTCTTTGGCTGTGGCCACCTTGGTTTCAATGTTAGTGGCAGCCAGTCAAGTCGAGGGCTAGACTGGACGCGGGGTAGGAGGAGTCCTCGTCCGGAGGTTGGTCGCATTTCGTTCTCGTCGGAGGTCAAGAGCGAGCTCTCGGGCCTGATCCCAGCCCGGCCTTGCTGCCAGCTGGCCGAGCTTACGGGGATCTTCTACTCAACCCGCGGTCGCCTCATCCATACCGGCAACGGCAACGCCGCCTACTTCTCGCTTCTCCGCAACTCCGTGGCGCGCAAGGTGGTGCGGCTCTCCCGGAGCCTTGCCCAGGTCGAGGCGAAATACCACGCCGAACGCCACGCCAAGCGGACCGCGTTCTTCATCGAGGTGCCCCTGCCCGCCTCGCTGGAGCCCGGTTTCACGATCCCCGCCGCCCGGGCACTGCCGCCCAGGCCCTGCGACCGGAAGAACTTCTTCCGCGGCTTCTTCCTCGGCTGCGGCTCGGTCAACGCACCCTCCACCCGCTACCATCTGGAGCTGGTCGCGCCGACCCTCGGCTGGGCGACCATCCTGCTCTGCCTGCTCCACGAGGCCCAGGTCCGCGCCGGGGTCGTCGAGCGGGCCGGCCAGCACGTCGTCTATGTCAAGGACGCGGAGGGGATCGCCCGCTGCCTCCAGCTGATGGGCGGCAACCGCGCCGTCATGGAGTTCGAGAACGTCCGCGTCGTCCGCGACGTGCGAGCTCAGGTCAACCGCCGGATCAACTTCGAAACCGCCAACATCGACAAGACGATCGGCTCGGCGCTTCGCCAGGTCGAGGCGATCAAGCGGCTGGAGGAGGAGCAGGGCCTGGAGACGCTGCCCCCCTCGCTGCAGGAGATGGCCCGCTGGCGGAAGGACAACCCGGAGCTCAACCTCGCTGAGCTTGCGTCCCAGATGAACCTGTCCAAGTCGGCCGTCAACCACCGCCTGCGCCGGCTGGTGGAGATCTCCGAGTCGGCGGCCCAGGTCGGTAGCACCGCGTCCGGATAACGAGCCCCGGCCGGCGAGGCTTCGCCGTCGGCGTGGGCGACCGGCTCCACCATCGCATGGGGAGGGTGGATACGCGCGAACTTCTACGCTTATGCAATGACAATCAAAGTGGGGATCAACGGGTTCGGCCGGATCGGCCGCAACATCTATCGGGCGGCCAATGAGCTCAATCCGGAGCTCGAGATCGTCGCCGTCAACGACCTCGGCGACGCCCACACCTTCGCCCATCTTCTGAAGCACGACTCGGCCCTCGGCACCTTCGGCCCGCCGGTAAGCGCCGGCGACGGGACGATCAAGGTCGGCGACCGGTCGGTGAAGTTCCTGAGCGAGCGCGACCCCGCCGGCCTCGAGTGGAAGGAACTCGGCGTCGACATAGTGGTCGAGTCGACCGGGTTGTTCACCGACGCTGAGAAAGCCCGGGTCCACATCGACTCTGGTGGCGCGAGGAAGGTAATCATCTCGGCCCCCGCCACCAACCAGGACTACACCTTCGTGATGGGTGTCAACCAGCAGGGCTACGACCCCGCGGCCATGCACGTCGTCTCCAACGGAAGCTGCACGACCAACTGCCTGGTGCCGGTCGTGAAGGTCCTCAACGACACCTTCGGCATCGAGCGGGGAATGATGACGACGGTCCACGCCTATACCGCGGACCAGAAGCTGCAGGACCTTCCCCACAAGGACCTCCGCCGGGCTCGCGCGGCCGCCGACAACATAATCCCGACCTCAACGGGCGCCAACCGTGCCGTGTCCGAGGTGCTGCCGGAGTTGAAGGGCAGGTTCCAGGGGATGGCGTTCCGGGTGCCGATCCTCGACGTCTCGGTCATCGACCTCACGGCCCAGCTCCAGCGGACGACCTCGGTGGATGAGGTCAACGCCGCCTTTGATGAGGCGGCGAGCGGCGCACTCCGCGGCATCCTCGCCGTGAGCCACGAGGACCTC
>JALZAP010000265.1 GCA_030948245.1 Candidatus Dormiibacterota bacterium
TCGTCGTCCCGCTCGACCTGCTTCAGCGCCGCATCCAGCTGGCGCCGGGCGAGGCTGCCGATGGGGTTCAGCTTGTCGGGCCGGTTGAGCCGGATCCAGGCCACCGCGCCCTCCATCGCGAGGACGACGTGCCTCTCCTCCGCCTGCTGCGCCTGGGGTGGCTCCGCCATACCCGTCACCGTCCCTTGAACTGGCCGCGGCGCTTCTCGAGGAAGGCCCGCATGCCTTCCTTCTGATCCTCCGTCGCGAACAGGAAGTAGAAGTTCCGGCGCTCCACCGCCAGCCCCTGCTGGAGCGGCGTTTCCAGCGCCTGGTTCACCGATTCCTTGACCAGCCGCGCCGCCAGCGGCGGCTTCTCGGCGATCCGCCGCCCCATCCGCCTGGCGACCTCGATCGTCATCTCGGCGGGGACAACCTTGTTGACGATGCCCAGCTGGTAGGCCCGCTGGGCGGTAACCGGGTCGCCGGTCAGGTTGACCTCCATGGCGACGTACTTGCCGGCGGTTCGAGGCCAGCGCTGGGTGCCGCCGGCCCCGGCGATGATGCCGAGGTTGATCTCCGGCTGGCCGAAGCGAGCGCTGTCGCCGGCGACGACGAGGTCGCACATCAGGGCCAGCTCGCAGCCGCCACCGAGGGCGTAGCCATTGACAGCCGCGATCAGCGGCTTGGTGAAGGCGGCGATCGCGGCCCAGCGGCCGGTCTGGTCGCGCTGGAGCTGGTCGACCGGTCCCCGCTCGGCCATGTCGCCGATGTCGGCGCCGGCCGCGAAGACCTTCGGTCCACCGGTGAGTACGACGGCGCCGACCGACTCGTCGCGGCCCATCTCGGAAAGGGCGGCGGTGACCTCGCCGATCAGCTCCGGACTGAGTGCGTTGAGCACCTTGGGGCGATTCAGGGTGATCGTCCCGACGGGCGGTTCGACCTCGGCGAGGATGAACTCGTACGCCATCTGGGTATCATCCGGTAAATGTCCGAAGTCCTGCGCGACAGCTATGGCCGGGTGGCGGACGACCTCCGCATCTCGGTCACGGACCGCTGCAACTTCCGCTGCATCTACTGCATGCCGGCCGAGGGCCTGAAGTGGCTGGCGCGGGAGGACATCCTCCGCTTCGAGGAGATCCGCCGCCTGGCCAAGCTCTTCGTCGATCGCTACGGCGTCCGCACCATCCGCATCACCGGCGGCGAGCCGCTGGTCCGGATCGGCGTCGAGGAGCTGATCGGCATGATCAACGAGCTCGATCCCACCCTCGACATCACCATGACGACCAACGGCGTCCTGCTTGCCAGCAAGGCCGAGAAGCTGGCCGCCGCGGGCCTCAAGCGGATCAACGTGTCGCTGGACACCCTCAGCATCGACCGCTTCAAGGAGATCGCGAGGGTCGACGCCTTTCGCAAGGTGATGGAGGGCCTCCGGGCGGCCGAGGAGGCCGGCCTCAACCCGATCAAGCTCAACGTGGTGGTCATGAAGGGCCAGAACGACGAGGAGGTCGTCGACATCGCCCGCCTCGCTCGCGAGAAGGGATACGAAGTTCGCTTCATCGAGTTCATGCCCCTCGACGGCGACGGCATCTGGCGACCCGACCTCGTGGTCCCCTCACAGGCGATCCAGGAGCGGATCGAGGACCAGTTTCCGCTCGTCGGCCGCGCCAACGACCGGCCGGCACCCTCCAACAACTACGGCTTCGCGGACGGCGCCCCGGGCGGCGTCGGCTTCATCTCGAGCGTGTCCCAGGCCTTCTGCACGACCTGCAACCGGATCCGGCTCACTGCCGAGGGTGGGCTGCGGACCTGCCTCTTCTCACTCCACGAGACGCCTCTCCGCGACCTCCTCCGGCAGGGCGCCTCCGACAACACGATCGCCCGCGTCATCGAGGCCGCGGTCTGGAAGAAGGAGGAGGGGCACCACATCGGCGAGGCGAGTTTCATCAAGCCGGCCAAGTCGATGTCCCAGATCGGGGGCTAGTTTCAGACCCGCGCCACCTCGGTCCGGCGGAGGATCTCGTCGAGGCCCTTCCGGGTGCTGACCATCACCAGCTCGTCGCCCGCCTGCAGCTCCACCTCCGGTCGCGGCCGCCACGTCTCATCCTCGCCCCGCCTGACCATCAGGACTCGCGCATACGGCCCGTCGAGCAGCCACTCCACCCTCTTCCCCGCCGCCGCCGCGTTCTCGATCACCGATGCTCGGGCGACGACCAGGGTTCGGTCGCCGACAGGCAGGGTGCTCAGTACACGATGGCCCAGCGCGGCCGAGACGAAGGCCGGCGCGGCGAGTCCGGAGGTGCTCCGGGAGATCCCGATCCCGATCGCTCGCTGCACCCGCGCCGCAAGGTCGGGATCGTGCAGCTGAAGCACGACCTTCAGCTCGGGATTCAGCATCCGAACGGTGAGGGCGATCTCCAGGTTGCTCACGTCGTCGTCCGTGCAGACGATGACGCAGCGGGCCCTGGCCACCTCGAGCTTCTGCAGGTTGCCGACCTCGCGGGCGTCGCCGATCAGGACCGGCACCCCTGAGCGCCGGACCGGCGCGATCGACTTCTGGGTGTCGCTGAGCTCCATCGCCGCCACCGGGATGTGCATCTTGTGGATCTGCTCGACCACCCGGTGGCCGATGTTGCCGAGGCCGCAGACCACGATGTGGTCGTCCATGTCCCGGTGGAGCCCGCCGAGCGCCTGGCGAAGCCGGGTGCCGACCAGCGTGTCGGTGATGACGGCGAAGAACATGGCGATCACGGCCGCGCCGACGAGCTCCAGGAAGATACCGAAGATGAGCACCGGCGCCGGTGCGTTGACGAGCGTGATGTCGCCGTAGCCGATGGTGGTGATCGTCGACACCGTGAAATAGACAGCTTTGAGGACGGTCATGTTGTAGGCGAAGTGGAGAAAGAGCGCGCTGACCAGCACGACCGCCGCGACAACCGCCAGCACGTAGCGAAGCCGCCCGTCGGCGAGCGCTGTGAGGAGCTGGCCGAGGGTGGTGAGGCTCGACGGCAGCCGCCGGCGCCGGCGGCGGATCCTCCCCAGCGCTCCACCCGCCCGCTCATCGGCGGTCTCGGCCAGGCAGAGGGCATCGCTGCTCTCCTCCGGAAAAAGCGTCAGCCGTCCCGCCGCGTCCGTGCTTGCCACCGGCAGCAGCACCCGGGGATCGTCGGTCCGGCCCCGGCGTAGCACCAGCACCCGGTCGCCGACCTCGACCCGCTGCTCGAAGCGCTCCTGGAGAGCGGCCTCGATTGCAGGCCCGTAGCATTATCATAGTTCGGCTTTTTCCTCCAGCTGAGTCCGACGATGCAACGTGTAATCACGTGGCTCAACGCGAACAGCAACGCAGTCGAGGCG
>JALZAP010000266.1:0-346 GCA_030948245.1 Candidatus Dormiibacterota bacterium
GAGCAGTTCTGTGTTGCCAGGTTCGGCCGCCGGCCACTCGAGCTGCTCGAGGAGTGGGGCTGGCTGGGGGGTGACGTGTGGCTGGCCCACGGCGTCCATTTCTCGGCCGCGGAGATCAGCGAGCTTGGCCGGACCGGCACCGGCATCGCCCACTGCCCCTCCAGCAACATGCGGCTGGGTGCCGGCGCCTGTTCCAGCGCCGCCCTTATCGCGGCCGGCGCCCGGGTCGGCCTGGGCGTCGACGGTGCGGCCAGCAACGAGAACTACGACCTGCTGGCGGAAGTGCGCCAGGCGCTCCTCCTGGCGCGCCTCCGCGCCGCCATGCTGGGCGACGCCGAGCCGGCCG
>JALZAP010000266.1:356-3308 GCA_030948245.1 Candidatus Dormiibacterota bacterium
CGATGAGCCCGAGCGGAGCATTTGCGATCGGCAACCAGGGCGGCGCGCGGGTCCTCGGCCGCGACGACGTCGGCACCATCGAGGTGGGCAAGCGGGCCGATCTGGCCCTTTACCAGGTCGACGACCTGGGCCGGGCCGGGATCGCCGACCCGCTGACCGCGATCGCGCTGGCGCCGCCCGCGCGCGCTGAGGCGGTCGTCGTCGATGGCCGTGTCGTCGTGCGGGAGGGCAGGCTGCTGACCGCGGACGAGGAGGAGCTGGCGCGCGAGATCGGAGCCGCGAGCCGGCGCCTGCAGGAGGTTCACCACGCCTAGCACCACGCGCGGCGGGATCGGCCAGTCGGTGCCGCGGCCGGACGGGCCCGCCAAGGTTCGCGGCGAATTCAGCTTCGGCTCCGACCTGGTCGCTCCGGGGATGCTCTTCGGCAAGACGCTGCGCAGCCCCCACGCCCGCGCGGTGATCCGCTCGATTGACACTGCGCGGGCGGCCGGAATGCCCGGTGTGCGCTCCATCCTCACCGCCGCCGATCTCCCCGGGGCGCGCTTTTACAGCCTCCACAGGCCGCCCGACCAGCCGGTCCTGGTCGGAGTGGGGGAGGAGGTCCGCTACCGCGGCGAGCAGGTGGCGATCGTGGCCGCCGATCATCCCGAGCAGGCGCGCCTGGCCGCCGAGGCGATCGCCGTCGAATACGAGGAGCTGCCGGCGGTGACCGACCCGATCGAAGCGCTCCGGCAGGGACTCGCCCACCGGGAGCTGATCATCCGCCGCGGTGACGTGGCCGCGACCGCGGCGGTCGTGGTCGACGGCTACTACGAGCTCGGCCAGCAGGACCAGGCGCCGCTCGGGCCGGAAGCGGGCCTCGCCATCCCGACGCCCACTGGCGGCGTCGATCTCTTCGTCGCCACCCAGGCGCTTCACGTCGACCTCGAGCAGGTGGAGGATGCGCTCGCGCTCCCCAAGGGATCGGTGCACCTCCACCTGGCCGGAGTCGGCGGGGCGTTCGGCGCCCGCGAGGACCTCTCCATCCACATCCACGCTTGCTTGCTGGCGCTGCGCACCGGCCGTCCCGTGAAGATGTGGTACGGCCGGGAGGAATCCTTCGTCGGCCACGTCCACCGCCACCCGGCGCGGATGTGGTACTCGACCGGGGCGGACGCGGAGGGTGCCCTCGTCTTCACCCGGGCCACCATCGTCCTCGATGGCGGCGCCTACGCCTCCTCCTCGGGGGCGGTCACCGCCAACGCCGCGTGCTTCGGCGCCGGGCCCTATCGGATGCCCAACGCCCTCATCTGGAGCGGTGCCGCCCGGACCAACAGCGTCCCCAACGGGGCGATGCGCGGGTTCGGTGCGGTCCAGACCTGCTTCGCCCATGAGTCGCAGATGGACGTGCTCGCCGAGCGGCTCGGCATGGACCCGGTCCACCTCCGGCTGAAGAACGCACTCCGCACCGGCGACCCGCTGATAACCGGGCAGCTGGTCACCGGCGCGGCCCCGATGGAAGAGCTGATCCGCCTCTGCGCCGGCATCCCCGAACCACCCCCGGCAGTGCATCGTCTCGCACTGCCGGGAGGGGCGGGCAACGTGGCCGAGGCGGGTGACGTGGTGCGCCGGAACGGCTTCGCGGTCGGCTTCAAGAACATCGCCTATTCGGAGGGCCATGACGACTTCGCGACGGCACGGGTCCGACTCGAGCGGGGCACCGACGGGAAGCCCGTTGCCTCGATCAAGACGGCCGCGGCGGAGGTCGGGCAGGGCGTTGTGACGATCACCGAGCAGATCGCGAGGACCGAGCTCGGCGTTGAGCAGGTGCGCTCGCTGCCCGCCGACACGACGGTCGGCGACGCCGGCTCCTCCTCCGCCTCGCGGCAGTCGTGGATGACCGGGTCTGCCGTCCAGCGGGCCGCCCAGCGCGTTGCCGAGGAGGTGTTCCGCCGCGCCGGGCCGCCGGCCCGCTCGCTCGACGCCGGCCAGGTGCTCGACGCGGAAGGCGTGGCGCTGGCGCCGATCGAGCTTTTCCTCGACAACCCGATCGAGCGGGAGTTCGAGTTCCACCACCGGCCAACCTCGGGTCTCGACCCCGACGGCCAGGGCGACGCCCACGTCTCGTTCATGTTCGTCGCCCACCGCGCGACGGTCGACGTCGATCCCGAGGCCGGCCTGGCCCGGGTGGTCCAGGTCGCGACCGCCCAGGACGTCGGCAAGGCTCTAAACCCGCTCCAGGTGCACGGCCAGATCGAAGGAGGCATCGCCCAGGGCGTGGGGATGGCCACGATGGAGGAGATCAAGCAGCGGGAGGGAGTGATCCTCAACGCAAGCTTCACCGACTACATGATCCCGACCGCCCTCGACATGCCCCTGGTCAGCTCGGTCCTCGTCGAGGAGCCCGAACCGGACGGTCCCTATGGCGCGAAGGGGGTGGGGGAGCCACCGCTGATATCGTCGCCGGCCGCGATAGCGGCGGCGCTCCGCGCGGCGACCGGCCACCGCCTCGGCCGCCTCCCGGTCACGCCCGACGAGCTGACAGGCCTCGCCGAGACGGAACCCGAGTGGGACATCGACCCGGGCTCCCCGCCGTCCGCCGGGAGGCGGCACTCCTAGACTCAGGCGGCGTGTCCACCTCAGCCGAGAGCGCGGTCGATTTCGGACTCTTCGGACCCGGCTCGGTCGCCTGGCAGCTGCACAAGGAGCCGGGATTGCTAATCGGCGGCCTACGCGCGCTGATGCTGCAGGCGCTTCACCCGCTTGCCATCGCCGCCGTTGAGCAGCACAGCGATTACAAGAACGACGTCTGGGGCCGATTCAACCGCACCTCCAATTACGTGATGACAACCGTCTTCGGCAGCACCGAGGAGGCCAACTCCCTCGGCCGCCGGGTCCGCGCGATCCACAAGCCGATCCACGGCATCGACCGGGTCACCGGCCTGCCCTACGCGGCCGACGACCCGCTCCTCC
>JALZAP010000267.1 GCA_030948245.1 Candidatus Dormiibacterota bacterium
TCCCTGCCGTCAGCTTCTCGTACGCCGGTGCGAAGGCCCCGACGCCCGGGAGCACGAGGCCGTTGGCCCGCTGCAGGTCCTGCTTGTCGGAGGTGATCTTCGGTTTGGCGCCGGCGTGGAGCAGTGCGCGCTCGACCGAGCGGAGGTTGCCGACGCCGTAGTCGACGATCGCGATCAACCGAGCAGACCCTTCGAGGAAGGAACCCCGCGACCACCCAGGCCCATCGCCTCGCGGAGCGCCAGGCCGAGGGCCTTGGCCGCCGACTCCGCGATGTGGTGGCGGTTGCGACCCCGGATCAGGTCGACGTGGATGGTCGCGCCGAGGTGGATCGAGAACGCCCGCCAGAACTCCTCCAGCACCTCCGACTCGAGGCTGCCGACCTTCCCCTTGAGGGGCAGGTTGTAGGAGAGGAAGGGTCGCTTGCCGAGGTCGACCACGACGCGCGCCAGCGACTCGTCGAGCGGCGCGTAGGCGGCTGCGAAGCGCGTGATGCCGTGCCGGTCGCCGAGGGCCTCCGAAAGCGCCTGGCCGACGACGATCCCGGCGTCCTCGCAGAGGTGGTGAGGATCGACCGCCACGTCGCCGCGGCCCTTGAAGGTCAGGTCGAAACCGCCGTAGCGTGCGATCTGCTCGACCATGTGGTCGAGGAAGGGCAGGCCGGTCTCGACCTCGACCCGCCCTTTGCCGTCGAGGTCGACCTGGGCAAGCAGCTGGGTCTCCTTCGACTTCCGGTCAATCCGGCCCGTTCTATTTGCGGGTTGCCTACTCAAGCCGTACCTCCACAGCGTGCGCGTGTGCCGTCAGTCCCTCCAGGTTGGCCAGCGCCACGCACGCCTCCCGGAGCAGCTCGAGGTCGCCCTGGTTGAGGCTTGCGACGCTCGTCCGTTTCAGGAAGTTGTACACGCCGAGGGGCGAGCTGAAGCGGGCCGCGCCCGCCGTCGGCAGGGTGTGGTTGGGACCGGCCACGTAGTCGCCGAGCGAGACCGGGGCGTACGGGCCGACGAAGACGGCGCCGGCGTTCTCGACCTTGGCGGCGAGCGGCGCGGGGTCCTCCGCCATCAGCTCCAGGTGCTCGGGCGCAAAGTCGTTCGCGACCTGCATGGCCTGGTCGAGGTCGGCCACGACCACGATGCAGCAGTGGGCGGCGCCGATGACCTCGGACCGCTCGAGGCCCTGGAGCAGGCTCGCGAACTCCTCCTCGACCCGGTCGGCGAGCTGGGCCGAGTCGGTCACCAGAACGGCCCAGGCCATCGGGTCGTGCTCCAGCTGGGAGGCGAGGTCGGCGGCTACGAAGTCGGCGCGGGCGGCGCCGTCGGCGACGATCAGGATCTCGGTGGGCCCGGCGAGCGAGTCGACCCCGACCGAGCCGAAGACCTCCTTCTTGGCGAGCATCACGTAGACGTTGCCGGGACCGACGACGACGTCGACGCGGGGCACGCTCTCGGTTCCGTAGGCGAGGGCGGCGATCGCCTGGGCCCCGCCCAGCCGGTAAACCTCGTCCACTCCCGCGACGGAGGCAGCGGCGAGGACGGCGGCTGGCACCGAGCCGTCGGTCGCCGGCGGCGTCGCCACCACGATCTCTTTCACCCCGGCGACGCGTGCCGGGATGGCGCCCATGAGCACCGTCGAGGGGTAGGCCGCACGGCCTCCGGGGACGTAGATGCCGGCCCGCAAGACGGGCCGCGTCAGGAGCTTGAGGCCGGGCGTGCCGGTGACCGGCTCGAAGACCTGCGTCTCGTGGAAGGCGCGTATCCGCTTCGCGGCGAATTCAAGGGCCGCGCGATCCCCGGGCGCCAGCCGGCGGAGCGCACCATCGACCTCTCCCTGGGGGACGCGGAAGCCGTCCTCCGGAGCCGGGCGCCAGCCGTCGAAGCGGCTGCCGTACTCGGCAAGTGCCGCATCGCCTTCGGCGCGCACGCGGCCGCAGACCTCGCGAACCGCGGCCTGCTCCTCGGCCAACCCGGCAAGGTCGAGCCGGCGGCGGCTGAGTGGGCTGTCGAGCCAGCTGCCGAGGTCGAAGCGCCGGATGCTCATCGCGACCGCGCCGCCTTGGCGAGCCGGGTGACCAGCGACTGCACCTCGCCGCTCCGGGTCTTGAGGCTGGCCTGGTTGGCGATCAGGCGTGCGGTCGAGGAGCCGATCTCGGCGACCACCCGGAGCCGGTTCTCGCGGAGCGTGGCGCCGGTCGCCGTGAGGTCGACGATCGCGTCCGCGAGCCCGACCAGGGGGGCCAGCTCGACCGAACCATGGAGGCCGACGATGTCGGCCCGCCGTCCGCTCGCGGCGAAGAAGGAGGCCGTCGCCCGGGGGTACTTGGTGGCGATCCGGAGCACCGGCGGCCACCCCTCCAGACCATTCAGCACCGACTCCTCCGGCACCGCCATGACGAGGGTGCAGGCGCCGAAGCCGAGGTCGACCAGCTCGTAATGAGACCCAGGGTTCTCCCACAGCTGGTCCTTGCCGACCACTCCGAGGTCCACCGCGCCGAAGTCGACATAGGCGGCGACGTCGGCGGGCCGGACGAGCACGACCCGGACGCCGTCCTTCTCCACCAGCAGCCGCCGCCCCAGGGTGCCGCGGTCGATCTTCGCGATCCCCGCCTCGGCGAGCAGCTCGAGGCTGCCCTCCAGCAGCACCCCGGTGCAGAGGGCGATCGACACGCTCACAGCGAGGCACCCGCCATCTGCCCAACCACCTGCTCCGGGGGCAGGCGGCGGGTCTTTCCCACGCTGTCCACCCAGGCTACCTTGCCCTCCCCGGTGCAGTGGAGGAGGTTGGCGGCGCCGACCTGGCCGTGCCACGTCCTGGCCCCCGGCAGTGGCCGCGGCTCGCTGTCGACCACGGCCCGCATCCCGAAGAGGCGGAGGGAGGACGCGAGGCGGAGCGCGGCGCGCAGGCCAGGGTCAGTCCAACAGACCGCCGCATCGAGCCGGGGCAGTGCCGGACGCCGGCCCGAGCGGGAGATCGCCTCGGCAACGAGGTCGAGGTGGACGACGAAGCCGGTCGCCGGCGCCGCCTGGCCGAAGCGCTCGAGGAGGTGGTCGTAGCGACCCCCCTGCGCGAGCGGCCGGCCGAGGTCCGGCCCGTAGGCCTCGAAGATCACCCCGGTGTAGTAGTCGAAGTCGCGGATCGCGCCGAGGTCGAGGTTGACCACCTCGCCGAGGCCGTGGGCGCCCAGCAGCTCGTGAACCTTGGCAAGCTCCTCGAGCGCGGTCTCCGAGCGCCGGTTCGCGACCAGGCCGGACGCGGCGTCGAGGATCTCGGCGCCGCCCCTCAGCGCGGGGA
>JALZAP010000268.1 GCA_030948245.1 Candidatus Dormiibacterota bacterium
AGCGTCTGCATTTCAGGCCCAAGCTTAGCCAGCCAGCGGCTTGCGGACGGGCAGGCCGGCCCGCCGCGGGAACTCGGGCGGGGTTGGCCGGACCTTCTCGACCACCACCACCTGGCCCATCGACCGGGCGGCGGACGCGGCGGCGCCGACCTCCACCAGCTCCCCGCCGAGTCGCGCGATCGCCGGCTTCGCCGATTCCGCCTCGGCGGCGGCGTCGGTCTTCATCGCCAGCAACCGGCCGCCCACCGCAACGAAGGGAAGGCAGAGCTCGACGAGGACGGGCATCGCGGCGAGAGCCCGCGCCAGCGCGAAGTCGTAGGACTCGCGATGATCCGGATCGTGGCCCGCGTCTTCGGCCCGGCGTGCAACTACCTCCACGTCGGCCAGACCGAGCTTCGCCGCCGCCTGGACGAGAAAGGCCGCCTTGCGCTCGTTCGCCTCCAGCAGGGTCAGTCTCAGGTCGGACCGGGCCAGGCGGAGGGGCAGCCCGGGCAGGCCGCCGCCGCTTCCGACGTCGATGACCCGCTGCAGCCCGGGAGGCAGGAATTCGAGGAGGACGAGCGAGTCCTCGAGCAGCGCCCGGTCGGGCCTCCCGACGAGACCCGGCCAGGACGAGATCAGGTTGAATAGAATTTCGTCCATGCCGCTCTACGAGTATTCATGCACCGACTGCACCGGCAAGTTCGACGTCCTGACCTCCTACGCCAACCGCGCCAAAAAGCAGGCCTGCCCCAGTTGCGAGTCGACGCGGACCAAGGTCATGATCTCGTCCTTCGCAGCCTTCGGGTCATCCGAGGCCGGCAAGGAGCCGGTCAGCCTGGGCGGCGGCGGGGGCTGCGGGCCCGGCTGCTGCGGCGGCGCCTGCTCCGCGAACTGAGCCGGTAAAGGCCGCCAGGCCCGATGCTCTTCCCGATCACCTATCGGGTGAACTCTCGTGGGCACATGGAGATCGGTGGCTGCGACCTCCTCGACCTCGCCGCCGAGCACGGCACGCCGCTCTATGTATACGACGAGGACACCGTGCGGCAGCGCGCGGCCGAGTTCGTCAGCGCGATGGGCGACGCGGGCCAGGTCCTCTACTCGGCCAAGGCCTTCGCCAGCCCGGCCTTCCTGCGGCTGGTGGCGGAGGCGGGACTCGGCCTCGACGTCGTCTCGGCCGGGGAGCTTAACCTCGCGCTGCGCTCCGGGTTCCCGGCCGACCGGATCTATTTCCTGGGCAACAACAAGTCCGCAGAGGAGCTTGCCCTCGCCGCAAAGACGGGATGCACGATCGTCATCGACGGGTCCTACGAGTTCGAGCTGCTCCGCCGGGTGGTGCCCGAGGGGAGTCGGGTCCGGGCCGAGCTGCGCATCTCGCCCGGCATCAAGCCCGACACCCATGACTTCATCTCGACCGGTCAGCTCGACTCCAAGTTCGGTTTCTCGATCGAGAACGGTCAGGCGCGGGCGGCGATCGAGCAGGCGCTCGCCCACCCCCGGATCGAGCTCGTCGGGCTGCACTCCCACATCGGCTCTCAGATCTTCGATCTCCGTGGCCACGTCGCCGCGATGGAGGTGATGCTCGACCTTCTCGTCGAGCTCAGGCGCGACCTGGGGTTCGAGCCCGGCCACCTCGGCGCCGGCGGTGGCCTCGGCATCGCCTACACCAGCAGCGATGACCCGCCGACTCCGCGAGAGTTCGTCGACACCCTCCGCGAGACCCTCACCGTCGGGACCGTGCGCCGGGACCTGCGGACCCCACGCCTGGTCGTCGAGCCCGGCCGCTCGATCGCGGGTCCGGCCGGGGTGACGCTCTATACGGTGGGCTCGATCAAGGACATCCCCGGCGTGCGCCGCTACGTCGCCGTCGATGGTGGGATGGGCGACAACATCCGGCCCAAGCTCTATGGCGCCCGCTACGAGGTTTTCAAGGCGTCCGATCCGGAGGCGCCGGCAGCCGGCAAGGTGACGGTCGCGGGCAAGTACTGCGAGTCGACCGACATCCTGGTCACCGACGTAGAGCTACCCTCGGTCGAGTCGGGTGACGTCCTCTGCCTGCCTGCGACCGGCGCTTACTGCCTCGCGATGGCGAGCAACTACAACGGTATCCCGCGACCCGCTGTGGTGATGGTGCGCGATGGCGCGGCGCGGGTGATCAGGCGCCGCGAGACGTTAGAAGACCTCCTCCTGGCGGAGGTCTTCTAGGGACCCCGCTTCAGGGAGACCGTGAACCCCGCCTCGGTGCAGTTGGCGCCGGCGCAGCCTTTCAGCTGGTGGCGCCCGACGGCGAAGGCGCGCGGCACTGTGTAGGCGTAGACGACGCGGCCCTGCGTGTCGGCCCGGACGGTCGCCAGCTTCTGCTCGCCGCCGGCCACGAAGATGTCTACCGCCTGACCGGCCTTGAAGCCGTCGAACCGCGCCGTTATCACCCCGCCCTGCTCGACCGAGGCCGCGGAGAGGGTGACCCCAGGATGGGCGCGGGTCGCCAGGGCGAGGAGGATCGCGCTCGCCGCGACCAGCAGGACGCCGCCGATCCCGGCGGCCAGGAGCCACCGGCGGCTGAGGCTCCGGACGGCCGAAGCCGGAAACAGCGCGGGCTCCGGCGCAGCGGCCGCCGCCGACACCGTGCGGGGCAGCGCCATTGTCGTGTCCACTGCCGTTGTGGCCTGGATGACGGGAGCGGCATCGGCTGTCAATGCGCCGCGGAGCGCGGCGACCATGGCGCTGCCGGTCTCCCAGCGAGCGATCGGATCCTTGGCCAGGCCGCGGGCGAGGACCGCGTCGACGGCCGCCGGCAGGTCGGGGTTGCGGCTGGACGCGAGTGGCGGCTCGCGATGGACATGGGCGTAGAGCAGCTCGAGCATCCCCTCGCCCTCGAAGGGGATGGCCCCGGCGAGGAGCTCGTAGGCCATCGTGGTCAGCGCGTAGGTGTCGGCGGCCGGGCCAACGGTCGAGCCCATCACCTGCTCCGGCGACATGTAGGCAGGCGTGCCCGTGGTCACCCCGCTGACCGTTTTCACGGAGGCGCTGTTGAGCAGCTTGGCGAGGCCGAAGTCGGCGAGGACCGGGTTGCCGATGCCGTCGAGCAGGACGTTGGCCGGCTTCACGTCGCGGTGGAGGATGTCGAGGCTGTGGGCGTAATCGAGGGCCGCCGCGATCCCCTCCAGGAGGTGGAGCGCGGTCGACCGGTCGAAGTGCTCCCCGGCCTTCATCCGGTCGCTCATCGAACCGCCCGGCATGTACTCGACGATCATGTAGGGCGTCCCCTGGTACTCGCCGAAGTCGTAGACGTTGAGCACGTTGGG
>JALZAP010000269.1 GCA_030948245.1 Candidatus Dormiibacterota bacterium
GGCTTGAAGAAGAAGCGCGGACCGGCGGCGTTCAATCGGGTGGATGGCAATCGAGACCGACGCCCGGACTCTCCCGGCCAAGCACCGCGCTGGCGCGATCACCAGGCGCGCCGTCCTCGGCGCCGCCATCGCGGGGGGCGCGGGGGTCGCCGCGGTCCGGCTGCTCGGCCTCAACCAGGGGGCGGCGCCGGCCCTCGGCCAGCGGATCAACGGCGGCACCGACTGGATCTCGCCACTCGGCAACGAGAACGCGCGGGTCATGCAGCTACTCCGGCGAGCAACGTTTGGGGCGAGTCCCGCCGACCTGGAACGGGCGCTCGGCGATGGCTACCAGAAGACCCTCGACCGCCTCGTCTCGACGCCTGCAGTCAAACCGCCCGTGCTGCCCGGCGCCGACGATGCCAGCCGCTCCGCGCCGATCAAGGTCGCCCAGCTCCAGAAGTGGTGGCTCGACCACATGCTCGCGACGCCGACGCCCTTCGCTGAGCGGATGACCATGTTCTGGCACGGCCACTTCACCAGCGACTACCGCAAGGTCGGCCTGCAGAACCCCTTCATCTACTGGCAGAACCTCACCTGGCGGGACAACGCGCTCGGCGATTTCCGCAACTTCCTCTACCAGGTGACGATCGACCCCGGGATGCTCCGCTACCTGGACCTCGGTACATCGACCGGGCAGGCGCCCAACGAGAACTACGCCCGCGAGCTGATGGAGCTATTCACGATGGGAGCCGGCAATTTCAGCGAAGACGACGTGCGCGCGGCCGCGAAGGCGCTGGCCGGCTGGCGCGAACCACGTACTGCCGGGATGGTGATGGACGCCGCCAACAACCCCAACGCGACGGCGGCCCAGAAGGCTGCGGCGGGCAAGGCGCCGGCGGACGCCTCCAAGGTCGGCATCTTCGTCTCCAACCGGGCCTACGGCTACAGGGACGGACCGGTCACCTTCCTCGGGAAGACGGCCAAATTCGACACCAAGGCCGCTCTCGCGCAGGTCATCGCCCAGAAGGCGACCGCGCCCTTCATCGTCAAACGGGTCCTCGTCAACTTCGTGATGCCCAACCCGCCGGGAGCGACGGTCAACCGGCTCGCGGCCGGCTTCGTCAAGTCGGGCTGGAGCATCCGCCAGCTGATGCACGACGTCTTCGGGAGCGACGAGTTCAAGTCCGCGTCCAGCTATCGCTCGCTCGTCAAGCAGCCGGTCGAGCTGATGGTCCACGGCCTCCGCGCACTCAACGCCCATGACCAGTCGGCGGTGGCGATGCGGGCGGCGAGCGGGATGGGCCAGAACCTGTTCGATCCGCCGGACGTGGGCGGCTGGCCGCTCAACGAGGCCTGGGTCTCCTCCAACACCGTCATGGCCCGGGTGAACTTCGTGACCGGGCTTCTCGCCGCGGTCAAGAGTCTGCCGCCCGCCACCGACGCCCACCTCCACAATCTCGACGGCGTCCTGAGCCCCGCCACGGCAAACCTCCTCAACGCGGCTTCGACTGACCTCGACCGCTGGCTGCTCATCCTCGCGTCGCCGGAATTCCAACTCAAATAGGTGAATCTCTAATGACTGAAGAGCACGGCATCAACCAGCTCAAGCGGCGTGACTTCCTCCGCGCCGGCCTCGTCTTCGGCGCCGGAGCGGCCGGCCTCGCGGCGGGCTACGCCGCGGTGCCCGACGCCTTCGCGCGCGCCGTCTACGCAGCCAAGACCAACGGCATCAGCAACGACAAGGTTCTCGTCATGGTCCAGCTGGCCGGTGGCAACGACGGCCTCCGTACCGTGGTCCCGCTCCAGGACCCGAAGCTGCACGACTTCCGGCCCCGGCTGGCGGCGCCCTCGATCGCCCAGGCACTGCCGTTGAATGCCCAGTTCGGGCTCAACCAGAACCTGGTCGGAGTCAAGAAGCTGTTCGACCAGGGCCGCGTCGCCATCGTCCAGGGTGTCGGCTATCCCAACCCGGTCTTCAGCCACTTCGAGTCGATCCGGATCTGGGAAACCGGAGATCCCACGCGCCGATCGATCAACGGCTGGCTTGGCCAGCTCGCCGCCAAGCAGTACGACACCCTCGGCCACCCGCTCACCGGCTGCGCCTGCGGCGCGACCGACGTGCCGGGCGCGCTCCGTGACCTCCAGGCCACGATGACCGTCATCCAGGACCCCAAGAACTTCGGCTTCACCGGAGGCGACCCGGTCGAATCGGCGGTGACCGCCCTCTACAAGGACACCCCCGGCATCTACGGCGCCCTTTTCGACACCGCCATCGCCACCGCCAAGGACACCATCGCGACGTTGAAGACCGCCTCCAGCAAGTACCAGCCGATGGCGACCTACTCGGACAAGGCGAAGCTCGTCTATTCCTCCAAGAACCAGCTCGCATCGGCCCTCCAGCTGGCCGCCGAGCTGATCGTCTCGGGGACCGGCGTCAAGCTGCTCCACGTCACCCTCGGCGGGTTCGACACCCATTACACCGAGCTCAACCGGCACGACGACCTGATGGGCTACTTCGACCAGGCCGTGGGCGCCTTCTTCCAGGACCTCGACGCCCACGGGATGGCCGGCAACGTCCTCCTCGCGACCTGGTCGGAGTTCGGCCGCCGGCCCAAGGAGAACGCCTCCGGGGGGACCGACCACGGGGCCGCGTCGCCCGTGCTTTTGATCGGCAATCCGGTCCAGGGAGGGCTGTACGGCGGGGCACCAAATCTTTCCGACCTGGACGCAACAGGAAACCTGAAATACAACGTTGACTTCCGTAGCGTGTACCAGGAAATCCTCACCTCGCACCTCGGAGCCGACGCCAACGAGGTGCTCGGCGCGACCTTCGATCGGGTGCCGTTCATCAAGGCGCCGGTGGGGGTCTCCTGACCGAGCCAACGTCATGCCCGCCTGGACCCTGAAACTTACCGCCTGCCTCCTGACCGGTCTCGCAACCGTCGGGTCGGCGGTCTACGTCGGAGGACACCTGAAGAGCGCCAGCGCACCCCTCCACCCGCCCGTAGCCGCGGCCACCACCGGGCACCTCAACCTGACGCCCAGCATCAAGTCCAGCGGTGACCAGCAACCGCTCACCTTCACCAGTGTCTCCTGAGCACCTCGAGTTCGAGGCCCTTGGCACGGTCTGCCAGCTCTACGCGGTCGGCTCCGACCCGCGGACGCTCGCAGACGGCGCCTGCTGGGTGCTCGAGCTCCACCGCCGGCTGACCCGCTTCGACCCGAGCAGCGAGCTCTCCGCCTTCAACGCCTCCAACGGCGGCTGGGTGCGAATCAGCGCGACCCTCG
>JALZAP010000270.1 GCA_030948245.1 Candidatus Dormiibacterota bacterium
CCACCGTGACTTTCACCTCCCCCTGCAGGCGATCGTCGATCACCGTGCCGAAGATGAGGTTGTCATCGTGGGCGTTGGCCGACTCGCGGACCAGGTTGGCCGCCTCGTTGACCTCGACCAGGGTCAGGTCGGGGCCGCCGGTGACGTTGAGGAGGATGCCGTGGGCGCCGTCGATTGTGGTCTCCAGCAGCGGGCTGGAGATGGCGTTCTTGGCGGCGTCGGTGGCACGGGTGTCGCCGCTGCCAAAGCCAATGCCCATCAGGGCGGCGCCCCGGCCGGCCATGATCGCCTTGACGTCGGCGAAGTCGAGGTTGATCAGGCCGGGGAAGACGATCAGGTCGGAGATCCCCTGGACTCCCTGGCGGAGGACGTCGTCGGCGATCTTGAAGGCGTCCGCCATCGGCGTCTTCTTGTCGACAACCTCCAGCAGCCGCTGGTTGGGCACCGTGATCAGGGTGTCGACCTGTTCGTGGAGCTGGTCCAGCCCCTCGGCGGCGACCTCCTTACGGCGCGCCCCCTCGAAGAGGAAGGGCTTGGTAACAACGCCGATCGTCAGGGCCCCGCCCTGCTTGGCGATCTCGGCCACCACCGGGGCTGCGCCGGTGCCGGTGCCGCCGCCCATGCCGGCGGTGATGAACACCATGTCGCAGTCCTTGAGCAGGTCGCTGAGCTCCTGCCGCGACTCCTCGGCCGCCTCCTGGCCCTTGCTCGGATCGCCACCCGAGCCGAGTCCACGGGTGAGCTTCTTGCCGATGATGAGCTTGACGTGGGCTTCCGAGCTGTGCAGCGCCTGCAGGTCGGTGTTGACGGCGACGAACTCCACCCCCCGGAGCTTCGAGCGAATCATGCGGTTGACCGCGTTGCCACCCGCGCCGCCGACCCCGACGACCTTGATGCGGGCGTTGCCGTCGATGGTCCTGTCGATCTCCCTGGCCATGGGATCCTCCTCAACTCCCGGGTCGTTTTCGGCCACATCCGGCTTGACCGACTCGCCCGAATCCATGACCTCGGAGCCCGGGGGATCCTGTCCTCCCAGGCCCTTTAGCCTCATCTGTCGCTCGAAATCAGAAAAAGTCACGTAGCCATCTCAAGGTCTTCTGGTAAGCGTCCTGCAGGCCTGCTGCACCCGCTCCGTCTGAGGCGTGGGACGGCGTTGTGAGCCTTGAGCCCCACTTTATCAGTCCGACCGAGGTCGCGAAAGATGGACCCGCAACTTTGTCCGCCAGGCCCCTAATTTTGATCGGCGTGCCCACCCGGACGGGCAGGTCGAGGACCTCAGCGGCCAGCTCCGGGAGGCCCAGGAGCTTGGCTCCGCCGCCGGTCAAAACCAGCCCGCCGGGCAGCAAACCCTGCTGCCCGCTCGCGATGATCTCGGCCCGGATCATCTCCAGGATCTCCTTGGCTCGAGGCCCGATGATCTCCGCCAGGTAGGCCCGCGGCACCCCCTGGACCTTGTCCGAGCCAATCGGCTGGATATCGATGATCTCGTCCCGGGGTATCAGCTGCGACAGGGCGTGGCCGTAGTTGATCTTGGCCGACTCGGCGTCGGTGAGGCTGGTGCGAAGGCCGATGGCGAGGTCGTTGGTGACGTGGTTGCCCCCCACCGGGAGGACCGCGGTGTGAATCACACTGCCCTCGGTGAAGACCGCCACGTCGGTGGTGCCCCCGCCGATGTCGGCGATGGCCACCCCCAGGTCAAGCTCGTTGTCGTTGAGGACGGCCTCGGCGGAGGCCAGCGACTGGGTCACGAGATCGTCGATGTTGAACCCGGCGCCGTGAACCGCCTTGACCACGTTCTGGACCGCGGTCGACGCCCCCGAGATGATGTGGGTCTCGACCTCGAGCCGGGCCCCGGACATGCCGACCGCGTCGCGGACGCCCTCCTGGCCGTCGACGGTGTAGCCGCGGGGCATGACGTGGATCACCTCCGAGTCGTTGGGGATGGAGACCGTGCGGGCGGCGTCGATGACCCGGTCGACATCCTTCTGGGTGATCTCGCGGTCACCCCCGGCCACCGCCACCACACCGTGGCTGTTGACCGAGCGCATGTGTCCCCCGGCAAGCCCGGCGTAGACCGAGTCGACCTTGTGCCCCGACATCCGCTCGGCGGCGTGCACGGCGCCCTCGATCGCCTTGACCGTCTTCTCCAGGTTGACGATGACACCCTTGCGCAGGCCCTCCGAGGGCACCTCGCCGACGCCGGTCACGACCAGGTCGTCGCCGAGGGCGGGGTCCGGAGGGCTGGCGATGACGCAGCACACCTTGGTGCTGCCGATGTCGACTCCGACCAGCCTTCCTCCCTTGGCCATCAGACGACCGGGCGCATTAAAGAAGCTGCCGGCGGATTACTGCGATGTTCTGGAAGATGCGGACTCCAAAGGCGAAGATGGCGGCGAAGTAAAGCTCCACCCCGAGCTTATCGCCAAGGTAGGTGAGCGCACCTGCGACGGCGCTGTTGGTGATCAGCCCGCTGAGGAAGACGGCGTTCTCGTAGCGGCCGTTGAGGGAGGCCTTGAGGGCGCCGAAGATCGAGTCAAGCGCCGCCAGCAGCATCACCGCGGTGTATCGCGAGAAGGTCACCGGGATCTGGATGTTGGTCTAGACGCCGACCAGGATCCCGATCGCAGCCGCCAGCAGGACCAGGGCCACCTGGATCAGGCCGGTCCGCTGGCCCACTACGGCTTCTTGGTCGGCGACGCCGACGGCTTCGGGCTCGGGGAGGGACTGGGGATGGTGTGCGTCGCCGGCGCGTTGGGGTTTTCCAGGGTCACGTAGTCGAGGTTGGAGTGTCCCAGGTCGACCTGGCCGCTGAGCGACTTCAGCGCCGCGAGCTTGGCGTCGAGGCTGTCGATCTGCTCGTCGGTGACCATCTGGCCGAAGAGAATACGTGGTCCGCCGGTGGTCTCCACAACCAGCTGGCCACCGGGCTGGACCCGGAAGCCGCTGATGGTGAGCTTGTACGCCGATGGGAAGGTCGACAGCATGTGGTCGAGGTCGGCCAGGAGCCGCCCGTTGATGGCGTTCTGGCCGGCGGCCAGCACCGACGCGTCATCCTCGGTGATGGCCACACGGGGCTGTCCGGGATTGCCGCCGACCCCGGTTTCGGTGGTCGGCGCGAGCACGTTGCCCTGCTGGTTGACCAGGTATCGGGCGTTGCCCCGGCCGACCAGCGCCATCGCCTCCCACTCCGTGACCTCGACCCGGACGTGGTTCGGCAGCTGGGTCCGGACCGTGACCGAGCGGATGTAGGGGTCGCCGGAC
>JALZAP010000271.1 GCA_030948245.1 Candidatus Dormiibacterota bacterium
GCCACATCCGGGCCCAGGTCCAGCTCCAAGTCGGTCAGCTCGCCTTCAGCCAAGCCCTGACCACGCCCGAGGACGACTGCAGTCAGCCTGCGCTTTCACCCGACGGCACCCGCCTGGCGATGATCTGCACCGGCGGAGGGCAGGTCGGCAGGCTGGTCGTGGCCGACTTCGACGGGTCGCGCCTGGGACCTCTCGAGGTGCTGATCGACCACCAGCTGTGCGCCGCGCCCGCCTGGCAGCCGGATGGCAAGGCGCTGGCCTACCTGGCACCTGCCGGTCCGGCCGGACGGTTCCAGCTCTGGCACCTCTCGTTCCAGCCGGTCGCCCGCCTCGGCTCGCCCCAACCCCGCCAGCTGACCAGCTCGCTCGACTTCGACGCCACCTCGCGGATCGCCTGGTTCCAAGCCTGACTATGATCGACGGCGATGGCTGAGCAGCTGACCGGGACCGGGCGCCGCCTACCCTGGGTCCGCGACCAGCTTCGGATCGCCCTCGACATCCTCGACAACCCCGGCGGTGGCCTCGTCTTCGGCTACCAGGCACTCGGCCAGGCTCGCGCGCACCTCCACGAAACCGATCCTCGCCGCTGGGAGGACGCCATCCGGAAGCTGGACGAGGCGGAACGCCAGGCTGTCTGGCGGAACTACGAACGGGCCCGGCAGCTGATCAGCGAGGCACTCGCCAGCATCCCCGAGCGCGGCCCGGCCTAGCGGGAAGGGGCGGGCGTTCGGGCGGCGGCCACTTCGACCAGCCGCCGGAAGAGCCGGCGGGACCACTCCCGGTCGGTCATGTCCTCCGGATGCCACTGGACGGCGAGAATCTTGCCGTCGTCCGATTCGAGGCCCTCGATGAACCGCTCGCCGTCGGCGCTGAACGCGCTCACCTTGAGACCTCGCCCGATCCGTTGTGGGTCGACCACCTGGTGGTGAAACGTGTTGACGTCGACCCGCTCGCCGAGGACCTCCGCCAGGTGGCTGCCCGGCTCCACTTCGACCTGGTGCGTCGCCGCTTCGCGGCCGGCGTCCTGGCGGTGCGCGCCGACGTCCTGGAGCAGGCCTCCCTCGAGGGCGACGTTGATCAGCTGCTGTCCCCGGCAAATGCCGAAGATCGGCAGGCCGTCGTCCACCGCCCGCCGGGCGAGGGCGAGCTCGAGGGCGTCGCGATCCTTGTCGATGCCCTTCGAACCCCGATCCTCAGTGTCGTAGAGCGTCGGCTCGAGGTCCCCGCCGCCGGTGAAGAGGATGCCGTCGAGGATGTCGAAGAGTTCGTCGATCGACGCCTGGGGCGGGATCAGCAGAGGGACACCGCCGGCCTGCTCGATCGCCCTGACATAGGAGCTGTTCTGCCCGTACTTGACCTGCTTGCCTTCGCTGATGGTGCCGCACGTGATCCCGATCAGAGGCCGCCGGCTGCTCTTCACAGCCATCATGGTAGCGAGGCGCCGAACGGCATCAGGGCGGTCAGCTCGGGTCCGTCGAGCGTGAAGATCGCATGCGGAAAGAGCTTCCGAACCAGCCCGGTCGCCGGCCGGTTCTCGCTGAGGATGGTCGCCGTGAAGGCTTCGATCCCGCGCCCGGCGGCGATCTCCCGGAGATGCTCCAGGAGAACCGCGCCAAGTCCCCTCCCCTGCCAGCCGTCCTCGATCAGGACTGCGATGTCGGCAGCCGAAGCCGAGTGGTCCCGAAAGTAGCGGGCAACCCCGACGACATCGTCGCCCGAGATCGCCGCGATGGCTTCCCGGTCGTTGTGGTCGAGGTCGACCAGGCGGTCAAGCCCGGAATCGCTGGGATCGTGGAGCGGGCTCAGGAAACGGTGATAGACGGTCTCCGGTGAGAGCCGGTAGAAGAGCCGGACCAGGCGAACTCGATCGCTCGCCTCGAGGGGCCGGAGCTCGACCAGGGAACCGTCGCGGAGCGCCAGCGCGGACATGACAGGCACATTTGAAGTAACCCGCAGCCCGGCGGCGATATTCAGGCCCCCGCCCGGCCGGGGTTGTCGGGGGTGGCGGTGATGGTCGCCGCGTTGTAGCTCAAGCTGGTCGAGACGCTGATCGTGCAGGAGATGGTGGCGGTGGCGTTGTAGCCGACATCCGGCTGGATCCTCGCCTGACAGCTGCCGAGCACGTACCCGGAAGCCGTATCGGTCATCTTGAAGGTTACCGTCGAGGGCGCTCGCGCTCCCTGCGTGCCCCCCAGGTTCTTGACGTCAGCGGCGGCCAGGCAAGGGATGCCGCAGCGGCTGGTATCGACGGAGACCACCGTGTAACTGGGTGGCAGCGTCGAAAGATTCGTGAAGTCGATCACGTCACGTGGTGTGACGATCGCGAAGTCGTGATCGAAGTTGGTGAAGCGCAGGTCGGCGGCGGTGACTCCGTCGATCGCCGCCCCGGCCTTGCTATGCACACGGAGAAGCTGATACGGCGCCGCTTCGGCGATGTAGATGTCAGCGCGCGGGCCGGAGAGCTCCACCGCGGCGGACCCGTCGACGGCAAGGTGATCGGTCCGCCGGTTTACGGCAGAACCGAGGAAGGCGGCCCGCAGCCGGTTGCCATCGGTGAAGTCGGGGAGGTTGGGCGCGGCGGAAGCCGACCCCTTCCACCAGGCGTCACCGGTTGCTCGGACAAGGCTCAGTGAGGCGGGGTCGGATCCCAGGTGAGCGGTGAGGAACTCCCTGCCCCGGAAATAGGCCTGGGCGCCGATGAGTATCGCCTCCAGCTTGACGGTCCCATCGCTCGCCGTGATGTGCTGGGTGTGGGGCCGCGCCACCTGGAGATCAATCGTCCACCGCTTGCCACTCTCCGTGTAGGTGCCGGCGACCTCGAAGCTGCCAGCATTGCTGAGCCCGCCGGCCGCACCGCTTTCGAGAGCGCGCGTGGTCGGCGATCCGAGGCCGAAGGGCGCGTCGCAGGCCGCCAGCAGGACGACCACCGCAGCGCCGGCCATGACCACGCGGACCGGGAGTCGGGGGACAGCTCCCCTGTCTTGAGGGGGGACGTCCCCCCTGTCTTGCCAAACGAACGGGTTGATTGCCAAACTGCCCTCGCATGTAACAGGTGGGATACGAACTCTGTTACCCATGGGTGACGCGCTTGCCGGCTGGAGACAGGTAACGGTGACCGGCTCGCGCCCGCCGAGGATTGTGCACCTGGCCGGCCGCGACTACACGGTTGTCCTGCCAAGCCTTCGCGATCCGCGGATGCATGTTGCCGCGGTGCTGCTCACTCTGCAGGTGCTGGGCCAGACGGTCCTCGGGTTC
>JALZAP010000272.1 GCA_030948245.1 Candidatus Dormiibacterota bacterium
TCGTTGTACCAGCGGACCCCACCCCACTCCCCGACCAGCTCCAGCCGGTGCTCGACTCCCGCGAAGCCGGCGATGGCCGAGTCGATCTCGGTCGGTGGGATGCCGGCCAGCCGGCCGACCGCCGCCGCCGCTTTCGCATTCATCAGGTTGTGCGCCCCCGGCACCGGCATCGGGGGTTCGGGCTCCTGGTCGAACCAGGTCACGGCACCCGCAGTCTGCGCGGCGAGAGCGCGACAGGTGGGGTCCTGGCCGTTGAGGACGGCGTGCTCGCCGTGGTCGAGAAAGCGGATCAGCTTCGCCTTTGCCGCTACGTAATTCTCGAAGGTTCCATGCCGGTCGAGGTGGTCCGGGGTCAGGTTGAGGATCACCCCGATCGCCGGCTTGGGGCGTTCGATCGACTCGAGCTGGAAGCTCGACAGCTCGAGCACGACCCAGTGCTCGTGTGTGATCTGGTGGAGCCGGTCGAGGACGGTGTCGCCGATGTTGCCGCCCACCAGGACGGGTCGCCGGCCACGCGCCAACACCGCGCCCGCTAGCGCCGTGGTGGTTGTCTTGCCGTTGGTTCCGGTGATGCCGACGATCGGTGCCGGGCAGTATCGGAAGAAGAGATCCATCTCGCTCCCGACCCGGATCCCCTTCAGCCGCGCCGCTCGGAGCAGCGGGGCGTCCCAGGACACTCCGGGACTGGCGTAGACCTCGTCGCAGCCGCGGAGGACGCCGTCGTCGTAACCGCCGAGCACCGTCTCGACGCCGGCCGGCAGCTTGGCCAGGCTGTCGCCCAGCTTGGAGGCCGGCTTGCTGTCGGCGACCCTCACGGTGTCGCCGCGGTCGCGCAGGAAGCGAGCCAGGGCAACCCCGCTCCGTCCCAGACCGACCACGAGAGACGTTTTCACAGCCGGGCCGCTGCGGCCGAGGCCAGTGCGCCGACGGCGCCGACCGTCCAGAAAACCGCGTCGATGCGGTTTTCGGACCACCCCTCGAGCTGGAACGTCAAGTGGATCGGGGTCATCTTGAAGATCCGGCGTCCGCCGGTCGCCTTGAAGTAGGCAACCTGCATCATGACAGACAGGGTCTCGATCACAAACACGAGCCCGAGCAAGGGCAGGAGGAGCAGGAAACCCTGCTGGATCGCCATCGCCGCGAGTGCGAAGCCGAGCCCGAGCGAGCCCGCGTCGCCCATGAAGACGCGCGCCGGGTGGCGGTTGTACCAGAGGAAGGCGAGCACCCCTCCCGCGATCGCGAGGCCAGTCGCCTTCTCGCCGGCGACCGCTCCCGGCAGGAGGACCGTGACCGCCAGGAAGGCGATCACCGAGAGCCCTCCGCAGAGGCCGTCGATGCCGTCGCTGAGGTTGACCGCGTTCCCGCAGCCGACGATCGCGAGGACGGCGAGGGGCCAGTAGAACCAGCCGAGGTCGAAGGGGACCAGGAACTGGTGGGGCTGGTGGGCGAGGGCGGCGACGGGGATTGCCAGGGCCAGTTGGATTGGGAACTTGAACCGGGCCGGGATGCCCAGCGATCCGACACGCAGCTTGCGGAGGTCGTCGGCGAGACCGAGCAGCCCGCCCAGCAGCAGTCCGGTCACGACGGCTCCCGCCCCCGGGTGCCCCGCCCCGGTCGCGAGCAGGCCGGCGAGGATCGCCAGGGCCACGAAGAGGATGCCGCCACCCGCCGGCGTGCCGGCTTTGACCTGGTGCTCCTGGGGCAGCTCTGACTGGATCACCTGGCCGGCGCCACGGCGACGGAGCAGCGCGATGAAGGGACGGTAGGCAAGGATCCCGATGACGAAGGTCACCCCGACCGTGAGCAGGTCGAGCAGGGCGTTCAAGACCGGAGCAGCTCCTCGACGACATCCTCGAGGGCGACCCCATGGGACGCCTTGACGAGCACCACGTCGCCCTCACCGGCCCGGGCGCGCACCCAGCGGACAGCGGCCGGCTTGTCGGGGACCAGCTCGGCGCCGGCGGCTTCCGCCAGCAGCCGGCCATTGCCGACGTCGACAACGCACAGCTCGTCGAAAACCTCCCGTGCCCGGGCGCCGACGCGCTGGTGCGCCTCGCGAGCCAGCGGCCCCAGCTCTCGCATCTCGCCCAGCACCGCCAGCAGGCGGCCCGGGTGTGGCCGCTCGGAGACAGCGTCGAATGCGGCCAGCATCGACTCCGGGCTGGCGTTGTAGGCGTCGTCCACGACGGAGAAGCCGGCCGGTGCCGGGAGGGATTGCAGCCGCCGGTCGACCTCGACATCGGCGAGGGCCGCGGCGCCGGCCTCGATCGGCACGCCGAGATGCTCGGCCGCGGCGAGCGCGGCGAGGGCGTTGCGCGCCTGGTGGCGGCCGGGGATGCGGAGCCGGACCGGCACGCCGCGGACCGTGAAGGCACCAGCGCTGTAGCCATCTCCGTGGAAGTCCCCTCCTTCCAGGCCGAAGGTCAGAATCGGCGCCCGGCTCCGGGCGCGGATCAGCGGCGTCGTGGGGTCATCGGCGTTGAGGATCGCCAGCCCGTCGGCGGGCAGGGCTTCGACCAGCTCGGCCTTCGCGCGCGCGATCCCCTCCACCGAATCGAAGAACTCGATGTGGACCGTCCCGATCCCGGTCACGATCCCGATCCGGGGCGAGGCCAGGGCGGCGAGCCGGGCGATCTGGCCGGGTCCCTGCATGCCCATCTCCAGCACCAGCACCTCGTGCACGCCCGGCTGGAGACGGAGGATCGTAAGCGGCACTCCCGTCTCGGTGTTCAGGTTGCCCTCCGTGCTGAGGACCCGGTACCGAGTGGCCAGGATCGCCGCCAGCATCTCCTTGGTCGAGGTCTTGCCGTTCGACCCGGTGATCCCGATCACGATCGGCGCCGCCTGCTCCAGCCGGCTCCGTGCGAGCTCGTAGAGCGCCTGCCAGGTATCCGGGACGACGACGACCTCGGCTGCCAGCTCGGGCTCCGGCGATCTCTCGACGACGATTCCCGCGGCACCGCGGGCCACCGCATCGGCGACAAAGCGATGGCCATCGGTCTCGGCTCCCCGAAGCGCGAAGAAGAGTCCACCCGGTTGGACCTCCCGGCTGTCGGTGTGGACCGAGGTGAAGCTGCCGACCGCGCCGGGAAACCTGACTGCTGTCATCTAGCTAAAGGATCTAGGTTTCAGCGACTGGGGTTACGGGTTAGGCGTCGGTGCTATGTGCCAGTCGAGGACGATGTCCTGGGCGATCTGCTTCCAGATCGGAGCGGCGACGATGTAGCCGTCGTTGAGGACCCAGGTTGCGTTG
>JALZAP010000018.1 GCA_030948245.1 Candidatus Dormiibacterota bacterium
GACCGGCGGCGGCCAACCGGTCGCGGAGCTCCTCGACAGCTACCACCGTGGCCGCCCGGATCTCGACCTCTTCGGGTGAGCCGGGGTCGAGCTCCACCCAATCGTCGACCCGGCGGGCGAGGTGAGGCGAGTACTCGATCGCTCCCAGGTGGCGGAGAGCCTGGGGCAGCTTGTAGTCGGCGAAGCAGGTCAGCTGTTCAACGTCGTCGAAGGCAAGGGCGCCCGATCCCCAAAGGTCCGCGGCAGCAATCTGGGCGCGCTTCAGCAGGGGCACCTCGAATTCTCCATAGATAGCAACGTCTTTAAACGACTCCAGGTTGCGGGAGAGGAAATCGGCCAGCTCGGGGGCGCTCGGTGGAACCAGGCCGGCGATGGACCCGGCCGCCTCTCGCTCCGCTAAGTGGGCCAGCTCGTGGAGGGCCGACACCCGGCGGTCGGGCAGCGGGAACTCGCCGATCACCGCTGTCAGGCCAGCCTCGTCGAGCTCGAGCAGCCTCGCCGGCTCCCAGAGTGGATCGCCGGCGGCGAACCGGTCGCGGAGTGACTCGGCAAGCTGCCAGTAGCCGCGGTCGGAACCCCAGAAGGAGAAGTTGATCGTGTCGAGGACAAGCACGTACTCCACCAGCCGTTCGCCCGCGTAGTGGCGGGTCGCGTTCCACTGGGGGACCTCCCGGCCGCGGAGGACCTCGACCGCCGCGTCAAGCGGTCCCAGGCGCACCTCGAGCGCCTCGTTGACCACCCTCCGGCAGGCAGCCCGGACGCCGAGCGGGTCAGCCGGCAACCGGGTCCTTGGCGGGGAGCCGGCGAATCAGCCGCAGGATCTCGTCCTCGAGCAGCGTGAAGTCGGTCTTGGGCAGCTGGTGGAGATGACCCTGGAACGCCAGCGGCCAGTGCTCGGGCGGCCACTTCTTGACGTACTCGAGGCGGTAGGCGATGTACTTCGCCTGGACCCAATCGTGCTCCTCGAGGAGCTGGTCGAGCCGGATGTGGACGCGCCAGGGGTAGTCCTCCTCGCGGCGGTCGGTGCGCCAGATCGGGGTGTGGTCCTCGTACATTGGCGAGGTGACGGTGGCCGTCGCCGAGAATGCCATCCGGCCGTGGATGTAGTAGAGGAGGCGGTCGCCCGAGTGCATACTGGCGACCCGGTTCTTGTGCCGGCTCTTGACGCCCTGAATGCTGAACCCGTGCTCGCGGGTGCGGGTGAAGTTGTCGGGCGAGCTGACGACCATCCAGTACTGGAGGGCGCGCCCGCCACCACCCCCGCCGCCGCCCTTTCCCTTGCCGCCGCGTCGTCGCTTGCGCGCGCTGGTGCCCGCCGGTGCCGCGCCTTCGACGCTGCTGGGAGTCTCGGCCGGCTGGAGTTCGGCGCTCGGCTCGGTTTCCGTCACTGGGCCTGCGTGGCGCGCCACTCGGCCAGCAGCTCTTCGGCGTGCGGAACGTGTTCCTCGTAATGGTCGCGAAGCCAGCCGATGACGTCGTCGGGGCTGGTCGGGTAGGCGTCGGCGGCGCCGCCATAGACGACCGGGGTCTTCTCCTCCCAGCCTGCGGCCGGCACTCGCTGCGCCGCCTGCTTCACCGCCTGGTGGAGAGAGTCGAGCTCGGCCAGCTCGCTGCTTCGCTCGGCTGACGCGAGGCCCGCGAGGGCGCGTCGATCGGCTTCGGCGACCTCAGCTGGAGGATCGCTGGCCCGAAACTCGCTGCCGCCCGACTGGTCGAGGCCCTCAAGCACACGCCGGTAGTGCCTGAGCACCTGGTTGCAGTGGACGATCAGGCCGCCGATGGCGTAGATGTCCCCGTTTCTCAGGTAAGTGAGTGACCCGTCCGGAGCCGCCTTGAACGCTGTGAGGAAGGCATCGCGCGCGCTGTCGAACCTGCTGAGCGCAGTCTCCCTGTCCATCGCCCATACGATAACCGCGTTTTGAAGCCCGCTCAGCGCTGGACGCTCATCGCCGCGGTGCTTGGCTCGGGCATCGTCTTCCTCGACTCCTCGGTCGTCAACGTGGCGCTTCCCCAGATCGGGCGGCAGCTTCCGGTCCACCTCTTCGGTGTCCTCGAGGGCCAGACCTACGTCTACGCCGGCTACATGCTGACCCTGAGCGCGCTGCTCATCCTGGCCGGCGCCGTCAACGACTACTTCGGCCGCAGGCGCGTTTTCGCCATCGGCCTGGTCGGCTTCGGCCTGACCTCCGTCCTCTGCGGCCTCGCCCCCAATCTCGAGCTGCTGGTCCTCTTCCGGCTCCTCCAGGGCATAGCCGGGGCCTTCCTCGTCCCGGGCTCGCTCTCCCTGATCGCCGCCGCCTTCAGCGGGCCCGGCCAGGCCCGCGCCTATGGCATCTGGGCCGGGGCGACCTCGGGAACCACCCTGCTCGGTCCCTTCATCGGCGGCGTGCTGGTGGACACGGTCTCCTGGCGTGCCGTCTTCCTGCTCAACATCCCACTCGTCGCCCTGGCGCTCTACGCCGTCTTGAAGCACGTCGAGGAAAGCCGCGACGCGGATGCGTCGCCGCAGTTTGACTGGCTCGGCGCGGCGGCGGTCGCCCTGGCAGTCGGGGGCCTGGCCTTCGGGGCGATCTATGGCCAGCAGCGCGAATGGCGCGACCCGATCGCCTTCATCGCCCTGGCGATCGGCGCGGTGGCAACAGTCGCGCTGGTTCCGCTGATGAGCCTGCGATCCCATCCGTTGATTCCCCCCTCGCTCTTCAAGTCGCGCAACTTCACGGTTGTGAACGTTTCGACGCTGCTCATCTACGGAGCGCTCTACGTCGTCTTCTACAACCTCGCCCTGTTCCAGCAGGGGACGCTCGGCTACGACGCGGCCGCCGCCGGCCTGAGCGGCTTGCCCGGCAGCATCCTGCTGACACTCCTCTCCTCCCGGGTCGGCAGGCTGGCGGGCCGCTTCGGCGCCCGCTGGTTCATGGTCGCCGGCCCGGTCGTCATGGGGGTGGGGGTCCTCTGGTTCGCGCGGGCGCCGGCGGTCGAGGCGGCCTGGATCGTTGACCCGACCAAGCTGGCGACCTATCTGCCGCCCATCGACTTCCTCGTCAACCTCCTCCCCGGCAGCATCCTCTTCGGGATTGGCATCTCGATCCTGGTCGCGCCGCTTACCTCGGTGCTCATGACCTCGGTCCCGGTTCAGAATTCTGGTCTGGGTTCGGCCATCAACAACGCGATCTCCCGGATCGGGCCCCAGCTGGCGGGGGCGGCGATCTTCGTCGCCGTAACCGCCACCTTCTACGGCTCGCTCGCCAACCGGCTCGGCATGGACCCTAACTCCCAGTCGCTGCACGCCGCGGTCAGCCCGCTGAACCGGCCGGCGCCGGGGACCAGCCACGCGCTCGTGTCGGCGGCCACACTCGCCTCCGGCGACGCCTTCCACGTGGCCATGCTGGTCGGGGCGGGGCTGATGCTGGCGGGAGCGGTCGCCAACCTGGTCGGTATCCGCCCTGAGCCGGCGGCGGAGCCGGATCCAGCCGCCGCCAACGTGGCATAACCCGTCAGGTCGTGCGCCGAAACTAGGGCCGGAAGATCCTCTCGCCGGCTCTGACCGCGATCGGCAGAACGTTCTCGGGAGGAGCCAGCGGGCACGCCCAGCGAGCGCTGTAGGCACAGGACGGGTTGTAGGCGTAGTTGAAGTCGATCGTGACCTCCGAGGAGCCGGTGGCGAACTCCAGGACGAGCCCGTCGGTGTTCTTCACGGTGTCGAAGAGGTACCGCCCACCGCCGTAGGTCTCGGTCCGCGAGGTTGCGTCCTTGAAGGGCACGAACAGCCCGCCGCCATAGCCGATCAGGGAAAGAACGAGCAGGCTGCACTCGGTATCCATGAGCGCGAACTGCAGCCGCCCCGCCCGCCGGTAGCGGATGACGCCGTCAGCGCCACCGGTGTCGATCACAAGCTCCCCCGGCTCAGCCTCCGGCACGAGGACGGCCACGGTACGGTAGGCCGGGTCGACGGGAAAGTAGTCGAGACCGCTGAACGTCGAGGGATCGTCGATCGGCGACTGGGAATGGCTGCGGAACAGCTCATCCTTTCCTCGCCGGAACTCCTCCGAAGCACGGGGCCCGCGCAGCCGATAGAGGTCCCCCACCCGGCGGCGCCAGTCGACCAGGTCCAGGTAGTCGTTTCCCGCCATTGCGAGGAAGCTAGCGCAGGTGGGCCGGTTCGGGCACGGCGAAGAGGCGTGCCCGGACCGCCTCGCAGACGACCGACGCCGAAGCATCCTCCCCGACCTCCTCGAGGACATGGCCCACGATCCGGCAGACCGCCGCGGTCCCCTGCCCGAGGACGGGCAGATGGGGATCGTCAGCGAGCACGTCGTAGGCCATCAGCGCTTCGATCGCGAGGAGGCTTTCTACGCGCTCCAGCTGGGTACGGGTGAGGGTAACCGCCTGGGGAGCGAGGGTGGAGTGATCCTCGGCCTCGGGGTTGAGGATGCTGCTGGAGAGGGTCACTGGGTTGGCCATGTGCTTGATCTCGGCGAGCAGGGCGGAAGCCGAGTGGACAGAGGGACCGTAATAGGGCCGGAACGGAAACCGCTTCCGGAACTCGGCCATCCTGCCGGCCGGGATGCCGTGGTAGCGAAGCCGGTTGATCCGCCGCTCCGAGATCATCGCCAGGTGGGCGATCGCGAGCCGCAGGGTCTCGAAGCTGAGGGCAAGAACGACCGGGTGGAAATTGCCGTTGGAGATCAGGTCGTTCCTCACCAGGGAGACCATCGGGTTGTCCCCGCTGGAGTTCAGCTCGACCTGGACCGCCCGCCGGGTGAAGGTCACCTGCTCGCGCAGTGCGCCGTGAACCTGGGGCATGACGCGGAAGGAAAGAGGGTCCTGGACCGAGGCACCGCCGTTCTCCAGGTAGCTCCCGGCGAGGCACTCCTGCATGTGGGCGCAGGTCGCCATCTGGCCCTCGAACGGCTTGGCCGCGGCGACCTCCTCCTGGAACGGTTCCAGGTTTCCCCCGATCGCCTCCAGCGACAGGCAGCCGATCACGTCGGCGATGTTGCAGAGCTTGTCCAGCGCCACCACGGCGAGGGCGCCGAGGCCGATCGAGAAGCCATTTGAGCTGATCAGGGCGAGGCCGTCCTTGGGGCGCAGCTGGACAGGTGGAATCCCCGCCCGCCGGAGCGCTTCGTCCGCCCGCAGCCGCTCGCCCTCGTAGATCGCCTCGCCGCGGCCCATCAACACCTGGCCGACCGCCGCCATCTGGGTCAGGTCGGAGGCGCCGACCGATCCGCCGAGGGGGACGATCGGGTGGACCCGCCGGTTGAGAAGCTCGACCAGTCCCAGGAACACCTCGGGGTGCGCGCCGGATGCTCCATGCGCCATCCCCGCGATGCGGGCGACCATAAGGGCCCGGACTTCCTCCTCGGGCAGCGCCTCCCCAATCCCGCGGGCGTGCATGTCGATCAGCTGGTGCTGGTAGTCGAGGAGGTCCTCCTCGGGAACCTGCATGTCGCGAAGGTGGCCGACGTAGGTGTTGAGCCCGTAGACCTTCCGGCCTCCGGCCAGGACCCGCTCGACGACCGCGCGAGCGATCCGGATGCGTTCCAGGCAGTCCTCGCCGACATCCAGCCGGGCACCGTGGATGGCGACGTCGTACACGTCGCCCACGGTTATCCCGAGGTCGGTGTCGAGGATGACGATCTGTTCACTCATGCCCTGTCCAGCTCCAGCAGCGTGGCCAGCAGCGCCGCGACGCCGGCTTCCAGGTGGGCGGGCTCCGTCCACTCCTCGGGGCAGTGGCTGCGCCCGCCGCGGGAGGGCACGAAGATCATCCCGACCGGTCCCAGCCGCGCCATCTGGACGGCGTCGTGACCGGCGCCGCTGGCGAGGGTGCGCCAGTCGAGGCTCAGCCCTGCGATTCCGCGCTCCATGGCGGCCCGCACTTCGGGCGAGGTCGCAACGGGCTCGGTCCGGGAGAGGCGCTCGAACGCGGTTGCGACGCCCCGGCGCCGGCCGGCTCCCGCGGCTTCCGCCTCCAGCAGGTCGAGGCGGGAATCCAGCCACGCGGGATCTGTGCTCCGGAACTCGCACCACAGGTCGGCCCGTCCAGGCACGACGTTGAGCGCACCGGGCTGGACCTCCAGCCTGCCGCAGGTCCCCACCCCGGTCCCGTCCGAAGCCAGCCGCTCGACGGCGAGGATCGCCTCCGCCGCGGCGCACAGCGCGTCGTGGCGGGAGTCCATCGGCGTGGTCCCGGCGTGGTCCGCCTGGCCGCTGAAGGTGAGCTTCGCCCGGGCGATCCCAGCGATGCCCGACACGATGCCAAGTGGCACCCCCTCGCGCTCCAGGATCGGGCCCTGCTCGATGTGGAGCTCGACGAAGGCTGCCACCTCGCCCGGTTGCCAGGCCGCGTTCGCCACCGCCTCCGGGCTGCCGCCCGCCGAACGCAGCGCATCGCCGAGGGTCCGCCCGCCCCGGTCCTTGAGGGAGAGCTGCTGCTCAGTCAGGTTGCCGGCGACGGCACGGCTGCCGATACAGCTGAGGCCGAAGTCATTCGGCTCCTCGCCGAGGAAGTCGACGACCCGCAGGTGATGCTGGAGCTGGGTGCCGCTCTTCGCGATGCAGCGGGCGGCTTCGATCGCGCCGAGCACGCCGAGCGGACCGTCGAAGCGGCCGCCGCCGTTCACGCTGTCGGTGTGGGAGCCGGTCACCAGGGCAGGGCCGTCGGCGCCCGGCAGCGTGCCGACCAGGTTGCCCGCGGCGTCGCGGAAGACAGCCAGTCCGGCATCGGCCATCCGGCCCGCGACCCAGTCCCGGGAGGCGAGGTAGGGGCCCGAGAAGACCGGGCGGGTCCAGCCTGGCGCAGCGGAATCTCGGAACGCAGCCAGGGCCTCGAGGTCCGCCTCGAGCCGGACCAGCCTCACCAACGGCGAGTCCGTCAACGAGTGGCGGCCTGCACCGGCCGGATCAGCTCGACGCCCATGATCCCCTCAACTTCCGCCAGGGCGACCCGGTCGGTGGTGCTCGAAGAGAGCGGGATCCGGCCCCGGTGGACCTGGAAGATGGCGACCTCGTCGCCCTCTTCGATCTCGGCGATCGCCGCCGGCCGGCCGCTCGCCAGCGAGAGCGTGGTGATGATGTCGGGGTAAGTCGAGACGCGCTCCGCGCCGCGGTCGACGGTCATGTACTCGTTGAGGTAGCGAAGCTCGAGGTCGCCAACCTTGAAGGAGCCGTGGTCGAACCCACCCTCGTAGCGCCGCGGCTTGGTGATCCGGATCGGACCCCGGGCGAGGATCGTGCCGCCGGTCTGAGCGCAGGCCGCCTCGATCACCGCTTCGGGCCCCCGTGCTGCCGCGCCACGCATCGCCTTGCCGAGGTCGAGCGCATAGCTGATGGCGCCGATCGCGGCGTGCTTCTTGACCCACGCGGCCTCGACCGGGTTGCGAGCCGCGGCGATGAAGCCGCCCACCCGGACCGACACGTCGCGGAGGATGTCGGAGGTGGTCACGATCGACCCCTCGGCCACCAGCCGGGTCTCGCCGTGGAGCTTCCGGTTGCCGCCGGCGACCGCTTGGACCGTCCGGTAGCCGGGGCGCTCGGTGAGCCCCATGCCGCCGAGCTTGCCGGTCGGGTGGGCGCGGACGTCACCGGCCGCGTCGAGCACCTTGACACCCAGCAGGGAGGACTGGATCCAGCCGTTCAGGGTCGTCGAGGACCCGTTCTGGGCGGTCAGCACGGCGACCACGGGGCCGGGCGCGCGGCCCATCAGCAGCTCCAGCGCATTGATGTAGTCGCGGGGCTGGATCTCCCAGTTCGCCGCCCCCGGCGCGCCGATCGCGGTGACGGTCGCCACCAGCGCGTCGTCGGGGATCTCGTCGACGCTGCAGAGGATGGGCGTCCCGAGGCCGGTGGCCATCTCGGCCATCAGCTCGCCATGAGACACCCAGCCTCCCCCGCCGCAGGCGAGGACGGAGCCGCCCCAGATTGCGTCGTCGGCGTCGGAACGGGTCAGCTCCCGGATCATGTCGGTCCTCCCACCACTTCAATCGGGTCGCCGAGACCGAGGCCGGCCTTGCGGGCGGTCGCGGCGGCCAGCTCATAACCGGCGTCCTGGTAGCGCAGGACGCCGAGCCCGGTGTCGGCGTCCAGCCCCTGCGAGAGGCGCGTCGCGGCCGCCTCCGACCCGTCGGCGACGATGGTGACTCCCGCGCTCTGCATGTACCCGGCGTAGCCGCCACCACCGGCGTGGACGGCGACCAGGTCGGCGCCCGTCGAACAGAGCAGCAGGGCGTCGAGGATCGGCCAGTCGGAGATCGCGCCGCTGCCGTCCCGCATCCCCTCGGTGCCAATGTGGGGGTGCGTCATCCCGCCGGCGTCGAAATGGTCGCGGGTGAAAAGCACCGGCGCCGCGAGCAGCCCTTCGGCGACCAGCCGGTTGACGGCGAGGGCGAGGCGCGAGCGCTCGCCGTGGCCGAGCCAGCAGCTGCGCGCAGGCAGGCCCTGGGTGACGACGTTGGCGCGTGCCAGCTCCATCCAACGGGCGACCTCCGGGCGCTCTGGGAAGAGGCCGGCGGCGAGGTCGTCAAGCCGCACCAGGTCGGCCTCCTCGCCGCTCAGCGCGACCCAGCGGAAGGGCCCGATGCCCCGACAGAAGAGGGGCCGGATGTAGCGTTCCGCAAAGCCGTCGATGGTGAACGCGTCGGTGACCCCCGCCTGCTCGGCCTGGACGCGGAGGTTGTTGCCGTTCTCGAAGACGACCGCGCCCCGCTCCCGAAAGGCGAGCATGGCCCGGACCTGGACCGCCATCGAGCGGCGCGCCATCGCCATCACCTCGAGGGGATCCGCCACCCGCAGAGCCTGCCATTCGGCCAGCGTCAGACCCTCTGGCAGGTAGCCGACCAGCGCGTCATGGGCCGCCGTCAGGTCGGTTACGACGTCCGGCGTCACGCCCCGTGCGGCGAGGTCGGCGAAGACGGTGGCGGCGTTGCCGAGCAGACCGACGGTCAGGCCCCGCCGCCGCTCCTGGCCGAGCCGGCAGGCGGCGACGGCATCGTCGAGTGTGGCCACGATCTGCAGGTCGCCGCGGCCGGCGCTCCGCTCCAGCTTCACCCGGTCGGCCTCGACCACCAGTCCGACCGCCCCCACCATGCGGATCCCGATCGGCTGGGCGCTGCCCATCCCGCCCAGCCCTGCCGTCAATACCAGCCGGCCGGCCAGGCTGCCGCCGAAGTGCTCACGGGCGACCGCGCTGAGCACCTCGTAGACGCCCTGGAGCACGCCCTGGGAGCCGATGTACTGCCAGTCGCCGGCGGTCAGGCCGCCCCACATCGTCAGGCCCTGCTCGGCGAGCGCGTAGAAGTTCTCAGCGGTCGCGTAGCGCCCCACGACGTTGCCGGTTGCCATCACGACCACCGGCGCCAGGGGGCTGCTCGCAAACACTCCGACTGGCTTGCCCGACTGGACGACCAGCGTCTCCTCGTCGCGCAACGAACGCAGCGCGGTGACCAGTCGGTCGAACGACGGCCAGTCGCGCGCTGCGCGCGCGAGCGAGGCGTAGACGACCAGGTCCTCCGGCCGCTCGCCCACCTCGAGCACGTTCTCCAGCATCCGGAGCAGGCCCTCCTGCCGCCAGCCGCGGCAGCGCAGCTCGGTGCCCCTGGCGGCGATGACGCGCGGCCGGGACTCGCTGCTCAAAGCTTCTCGTCGCCTGGACCGCTGAGCGGCGCGAGGGCTGACCCGAGATTGACCGCGGCAGCGCGCACCCGCTCGATCAACCCCGGCAGGCGCGGCGGGGAGAAGCCGGCGAGCGGGCCGGCGACGCTGACCGCGGCGAAGACCTGGCCTCCGCGCAGGAAGACAGGGGCGGCGACCGCCGCCGCGTCCGCGTCCAGCTCGCCGTGGCTTATGCAGTAGCCGTCGGCGCGGATCCTCGCCACCTGCAGCCGGAGCTCGGCCTGGGTGAGGCGCCGTCCGTCGGCCAGCAGCTGTCCGTCGCCCTGGGCCAGCGCGCTCTCCAGGAGGCTGGCGGAGAGCCAGGGCAGGAGCACCTTGCCCGATGCCCCGGCGTAGAGCGGCAGGACCTGGCCCGGCCGGTAGGAGAGTCGCAACTCGCGGCTCGGCTCGGCGGAGAGGATCCGGATCGCCCGCGCCCCGGTCGGCATCACCAGCAGGGCGGTCTCACCGGTTGCGGCGGTCAGCGCTTCGAGGACCGGCTGGGCGACCGGCCCCAGCTCACGGGCTACCTGCCGCTGCTTCGCCTGGCCGAAGTCCATGAAGCGGAGGCCGAGCGACAGGTAGGGCCGGAAGCTGCGGTCAACGAAGCCGGCCAGCTCCAGCGTCTGGACGAGCCGGTAGACGGTGGCCGGTGGCAGGCGGAGGGCCTCCGCCAGCACGCCGACGGTTACCGGTTCGTCGCGGTCCCGGAGGTAGATGAGAAGGCTGAAAGCGCGGCCCAGGAGCTGCGTCCCGGCCTTCCAGCTGACCTGGTCGCCGCCGGCCTCAGGCCGCTCAATCGGTTCGTCGGGAGCGAGCAGTTTCAGGCGCGGGCTCCCACCGTGGCCCGGTCGCCGGCGGCCACTGGGCGGACCCACGTCCCGTCGCCGGGGGCCCCAACCAGGCGGCCGGCGGAGAAGACGGTGTGGCCCCGTACGATCACCCGCTCGATCGCGCCAACCACCTCGCGGCCGTGGTAGGGGGTCCAGCCGGCAGGCGTCAGGAGGGTGGTTTCGTCGACCCGCCAGCGGCGCTCGGGGTCGAACACCACAGCATCGGCGTCAGCGCCGACTGTGAGCGAACCCTTCCGCGGCCAGAGGCCCATCCGGCGGGCGGGGTTCTCGCAAAGCATCCGGGTCAGGAGTCCGATCGGCAGGCCATGGCGAGCCACCGCTTCGCTGTGGAAGAGAGGCAGGAACAGCTCCAGCCCGGGAACGCCCGACTTGGCCTCGAAGATGGACCGGGTCTCCTTCCGCTGGCGGGTCCAGCCGACGTGGTCGGTGGTCACGTAGTCGATCCGTCCCGCGGCGAGTAGCCGCCAGAGGTTCTCCACCTCCTGCGCCGAGCGGAGCGGGGGATTGATCTTGGCCCGAGCCCCTTGCCGCGACAGCTCACCGCCATCCAGGAGCAGGTAGTGGAGGCAGGTCTCGGCGGTGGCGTCGACCCCATCGGCGCGGGCCCGCTCGACCAGGGTGAAGGCGCGCTCGACGGTGGCGTGGACGATGTGGACGCGGACGCCGGTGGCGAGCGCGAGCTCCATTGCCCGGCCGACCGCCTCGGTCTCGGCGACCGGCGGGCGAGCGTCGGCGTGGGCGGCGGCGTCGGTCCGGCCGGCGGCCTCGAGCCGCCCGCTGAGGGTCCGGACCAGCTCGTCGTTCTCGGCGTGGAAGGCGATGAGGGAACCGGCGTCGCGGATCCTCTCCATAGCGAGGTAGAGCTCGCCGTCGGGGATCCGCGGAAAGCGGGTCGGGTGGGTCTCGAAGGTGGAGACCTTAAAGGCGCACGCTCCGGCCTGTACGAGCCCTTCAATCGCGTCCAACCCGCCGGTCTTGGCGATCGTCGCCCAGAGAGCGACGTCGGTGATCGCCTCCTTCTCTATGGCGGCGACCTTCGCATGGAAGGCGGCGACCGAGGTGATCGGGTCGGGGTCGTCATAGGGC
>JALZAP010000019.1 GCA_030948245.1 Candidatus Dormiibacterota bacterium
GATGCCGATCTTGCCGGCCCCGGGCGTGATCAGCCCCGGGCAGTTGGGACCGAGGAGCCGGGTCTCCGGGAAATCCTTGAGGTAGTCCTTCACCCGGATCATGTCCTGGATCGGGATCCCCTCGGTGATGCAGACGATCAGCCCGATCCCGGCATCGGCCGCCTCCATGATCGCGTCGGCGGCGAAGGGTGGCGGTACGAAGATGCCGCTGGCGTTGGCACCGGTGGCGATCACCGCTTCCGCCATCGTGTTGAAGAGAGGCACGCCGACCGCCTCGCCACCGCCCTTTGCCGGGCTGACGCCGCCGACCAGGGCGGTGCCCATCTCCTTCATCCGCTCGGCGTGGAAGCCGCCCTCCCGCCCGGTGATGCCCTGGACGATGACCTTGCTGTCGCGGTCGAGGAGGATGCTCACCTGGTCACCGCGACGATCTTCTGCGCCGCCTCCCAACCGTTGTCGCCCGGTTCGATGCCGGCCTCCCGAAGAATCGCCTTGCCCTCGGCCTCATTGGTACCTGAGAGGCGCACCACCAAGGGCAGCTTCATGTCCAGGTTGCGGCGCGCCTCGACGACGCCGCGGGCGACCTCGTCGGCCCGGGTGATGCCGCCGAAGACGTTGATCAGGACCCCCTTCACGTTCGGGTTCAGCAGGATCACGGAAAGGGCGTTCTGGACGACCTCGGCCTTTGCCCCGCCGCCGATGTCGCAGAAGTTCGCGGCCATCCCACCGGCTCGCTGGACCAGGTCGAGAGTTCCCATGCAGAGACCCGCGCCATTGCCGATGACGCCGATCTCGCCGTCGAGCGAGACATAGGTCAAACCGAGCTTTTTCGCCTCGACCTCGTAGGGGTCGCCCTCGAGGACCTCCGAATAGCGCTCCTCGAGCTCCTTGTGCCGGAAGGCGGCGTTCTCGTCCGTCTCCAGCTTGGCATCGCCGGCTACGACGCGGCCATCGCGGGTGATGACCAGGGGGTTGATCTCGGCCGTGAGCGCGTCCTGCTCGGGGATGGCCCGATAGAGCTGCTTGATAACCCTCGTGAGCGCAGCCGCATGCTCGCCCAGGCCCGCCTCGAAGACCAGCCGGCGGAGCTCGAAGTCGAGCGGTCCCCGCCACGGGTTCGGGTAGAGCTTGGCGATCGCCTCCGGTGTGTCCTCCGCCACGGCCTCGATGTCCATCCCACCACGGGCGGAGAGCATCAGGATGTTGGCGCGGCTGTCGCGGTCGACGGTGAAGCCGAGGTAGATCTCCTTGGCGATGTCAAGCGCGCCCTCGCAGTAGACCAGGGGCACCTTGAAGCCCTTGATGTCCATGCCGATGATCGCCTCGGCGGCGACGCGGGCCTCCTCGGGGGTCTTGGCGAGCTTGATGCCACCGGCCTTGCCCCGGCCGCCGACCGGGACCTGCGCCTTGACCGCGACCGGGCCGATCTCGCGGGTGGCGGCGGCCGCCTCCTCCGGAGTCTTCGCCACCTTTCCCGGCGGGATCGCGATGCCGAAGGAGGCGAGGACCTCCTTGGCCTGGTATTCGAGAAGCTTCATCGACCGACGTAAATGCTACGGAGTACGCCGGGTCGGCCGTTCGGACGCGGTTAGCTGCTTGACTCCGCCTTCTTCACCAGCCCGTCGAGCACCTTGTCGAAGTCGTTCGCGATCTGGTCGCCCATCAGCGGGTCGAAGAGCCAGCCCATCGGGCCGACGACCTTCACCGATTGGCTGACCTCCGTCTTGATCTGAGGGGGGGCGTCCCCCCTGTCGGCCGTGCTCGGCGAAGCCTCCCCGCGGCCTACCCCCCTGTCGCCCACCGGATCGACCCTGCAAGTGAAGCGGAAGCGGGAGAGCGGGATGACGGTGGTTTCGAGCGTGAAGGAGCGGCCGGGCTCGAACTCGACCACCTTCATCCGGTGGTGCTGTCCGGCCGGCGTGTTCATCACGCCCTCCTTGCCGAGGGCGACCGGTGGCGGCATCTCCATCGTCGTGACGTTCGGATTCCACTCGCCCCAGGTAGCCGTGTCGGTCCAGATCGCCCAGACCTTCTCGGCCGGGGCTGACGTCTCGCGAGACTTGCCGTGGTCTGCCATTGCCTCTCTCAACTCCTTCAGCCAAGTCGAATTCCGGAGCGCTAATTGTGGCTCCCCCAAAGAACAACGACGATCGCGGATCGATGATTTCGACAACCGCGGTGGGCGGGACCGAAACTTTTTGACTCGACGGCGCATCAAACAGGCAGCAAGCTATGACGCTGGTGATCGCCGAGGACCTGACCCTCAGAGACGCGCTGGCTGGAGACGCCTCCGCCTTCGAGGTCCTGCTCGCTCCGCTTCTCGACCCGGCCTATCGGCTTGCGAGCGTGCTCCTCGGCGACCGCACTGAAGCCGAGGACGCCGTCCAGGAGGCGGCCATCAAGGCGTGGTCGCGGCTCAAGCAGCTGCGCGGCGACCGGTCGCGGATGCGGCCCTGGTTTCTCGCTGTGGTCGCCAACGAGTGCCGGATGGCGCGCCGGCGGCCCTGGTGGAACGTCCTCCGCCAATCCGACGTGGAAGCCGAGCACGGTTCGCCCGAAGACCGGGCGGTTCGCGATGTCGACCTCCAGCGGGCGATCGGCCGCCTCTCAGCGGAGGACCGCGTCGCGCTCTTCAGCTATTTCTACCTGGACCTGCCTCTCGAAGAGGCCGCCCAGGTCATGGGGGTACCGCTGGGCACCGCCAAGTCGCGCATCTATCGAGCGGCCCGCCGGCTTCGCCCGGACGTCGCCCTGGAGGAGGTCATCGACCGATGAGGGAACAGATCCGCCGTGCGTTCGACGCCATGACGGAGGCGCCGCACCCGGCCCTGCGTTCGGCGCTCAGGGCTCGGCTCGAGGCGGGCGCGGGCGATGCGCCGCCTCGCTTCTGGAAGGTCAGCGTGGCGCTCACACTGGCTGCCGGCGTGGTCGGCCTGGCGTTCGTCGTCAGCATCAACATGGTTCCGCGGGGCGGCAAGAACGTGCCTGTCGCCACCGCGACCGCTACCCCGAGCGCGGAGCCGACTGCGACGCCGACCGCAGTGCCCAGCCCATCCCCGAGCGCGGCGCCGACGGCGACGCCCGCCTGCACCTCCTTCAGCGGGGGCACATCCGCGGGGTCCGACGTGACCGATGTCCGGGTGGGCACCAGCGCGGGCTACGACCGGATCGTGATCCAGTTCGACGGGCCAGTGCCCTCGTACACAGTGACTCCCCAGGGATCCCCGGCTTTCATGCAGGACGGCAGCGGGCAGACGCTCACCCTCCAGGGAACCAGCGGGGTCAAGATCGTCGTGCGCGGCGCCAGCGGCTGGGACCTGAACGGCCACCAGACGTTCACCGGCTCCCAGGACCTCAAGCCCGGCTACCCGGTCTTGAAGGAGGCCCGGCAGACCGGTGACTTCGAGCGCGTCTTCTCCTGGGGACTCGGACTGTCCCAGCCCAACTGCGTCCAGGTCACGACGCTCGCCGGACCCGACCGCCTGGTGGTCGACGTGTTGAAGCCCTGAGGCCCCCTCGCCTGCGGGCCAGCAACCGGTGGAAGAGGCTGCGGCGGCGGATCGGCTTTCGCTTGGGCGGGTAAGGCTGCACCGCTAGAGCGGGATGTTGCCGTGCCGCCGCGGCGTTCGCCGGCGCTCTTTGTCAAGGGCCACGCGGAGTGCCCGGATGAGCACACGGCGGGTCTGCCCCGGCTCGATCACGTCGTCGATGTAGCCCCGTTCCGCGGCGATGTAGGGATTCGCGAAGCGCTCGGTGTAGTCCTCGACCAGGTCGCTCCGCTTGGCCGCCTTGTCACGCGCTCGGTCGAGCTCCCGCCGGAAGATTATGTTGACGGCGCCCTCGGGTCCCATCACGGCGATCTCAGCGGTCGGCCAGGCGGCGTTGTAGTCGGACCGGATGTGCTTCGAGCACATTACGCAGTAAGCGCCGCCGTACGCCTTGCGGGTGATCACGGTCAGCTTGGGCACCGTCGCCTCGCTGTATGCGTAAAGCAGCTTCGATCCATGTCGGATGATGCCGCCGTACTCCTGCTCGGTGCCGGGCAGGAACCCGGGCACGTCGACGAAAGTGAGAAGCGGGATGTTGAAGGCGTCGCAGAAGCGGACGAAGCGTGCCGCCTTGGTTGACGCGTTGATGTCGAGCGCGCCGGCCAGCACCTTCGGCTGGTTGGCGATGATGCCGATCGGGTGGCCGTCGAGCCGGGCGAAGCCGATGACGATGTTCATCGCGTAGAGCGACTGGACCTCGAAGAAGTCGCCGTCGTCGACGACCATCCGAATCACGTCCTTGCTGTCGTAGGGGTCTCGGGCGCTGTCCGGGATGACGGTTGCCAGCCGCGGGTCGGCCCGCTCCGGGTCGTCGGTCGGCGTGCGATAGGGCGGCGGCTCGTCGCAGTTGGAGGGGATGAAGGAGAGCAGCCGGCGCACCTGCTCGAAGGACTCGTCCTCGTCCTGGGCGAGGAAGTGGCCGACGCCGGACCGCGTGTTGTGCACCTCGGCCCCACCAAGTGAGTCGAAGGTCACCTCCTCGCCGGTGGTCACCTTGATCACCTCGGGACCGGTTATGAACATGTAGCCGACGTCGTGGACCATGAACACGAAGTCGGTCATCGCCGGCGAGTAGACCGCGCCGCCGGTGCAAGGCCCGAGGATGAGGCTCAGCTGAGGGATGACGCCGGACGCCTCGACGTTGCGCCAGAAGATCTCGGCGTAGCCGGCCAGAGACACGACGCCCTCCTGGATCCGCGCGCCACCAGAGTCGTTGATGCCAATGAAGGGCACCCGGTTCTGAAGCGCGAGGTCCATCACCTTGCAGACCTTCTCCGCGAAGACCTCGCCGAGCGACCCGCCGAAGACGGTCGCGTCATGGCTGAAAAGGAGGACATCGCGGCCGCCGATCTTGGCAAACCCGGTCACCACGCCATCGCCGGGGACCTTGCGCTTGTCGAGCCCGAAGTTGGTCGAGCGATGGGTTGCGAAGATGTCCAGCTCGGTGAAGGTGTTGCGGTCGACCAGCCTTTGGATCCGCTCCCGCGCCGTCAGCCGGCCCTTACCGTGCTGCCGCTCGTAACCCTCGGCATCACCGTGCGCCGCCTCGAACTTGCGCTGGCGCAGCTGGTTGATCTTGAGCAGATTGGGATCGATCGCCCTGGGCATCTAGACCTCCGTGGGTGGCCGGTACTCGCCGAAGACCCCCCGGAGGCGGTCGCAGCACTCGCCGATCGTGCAGTAGGCGGCCAGCGCCTCGCGCAGCGGCGGCAGCAGGTTGCCGGTGCCACCGGCCTCCTCGGCCAGCCGGTCGAGGCAGCGTTCGGCCATGGCCGCGTCGCGCTCGGCGCGAACCCGGCCAACCCGCTCGCACTGCTCCTGCTCGCCGCGCGGCTCGATCTTCATGACCTCGATCGTCCGCTGGCCGCTGTCGGTGAAGCGGTTCTGGCCGACGATGACGCGCTCGCCGGTCTCCACCCGCTGCTGCAGGCGGTAGGCGCTCTCGGCGATCCGCCGCTGCATCCAGCCCGCCTCGATCGCCTTGACCGCGCCGCCCGCTTCGTCGACCTCGGCCATCGTGCGGAGGGCGTCCTCCTCGATCCGGTCGGTCAGCGCCTCGACGTAGTGAGATCCGCCGAGCGGGTCGGCGACCGCCGGCACGTTGCTCTCGTAGGCAATGACCTGCTGGGTGCGCAGAGCGAGCTCGGCCGCGAGCTGGGTGGGCAGGCCGAGCGCCTCGTCGAAGCTGTTGGTGTGCAGCGACTGGGTGCCGCCGAGCACCGCGCTGAGCGCCTCGAGCGTGGTCCGCACGACGTTAACCAGTGGCTGCTGGGCGGTGAGGGTGACGCCGCCCGTCTGGGTGTGGAAGCGCAGCATCCAGGATCTCTCGTCACGAGCGCCGAAGCGATCGCGCATCAGCCGGGCCCACATCCGGCGGGCGGCGCGGAACTTGGCCGCCTCTTCGAAGAAATCCATGTGGCAGGCGAAGAAGAAGCTGAGCCGGGGAGCGAAGTCATCGACCTTCAGCCCTGCCGCGAGCGCCGCCTCGACGTAGGCGATCGCGTCGGCCAGCGTGAAGGCGATCTCCTCGGCGGCGGTCGAGCCGGCCTCTCGGATGTGGTAGCCGGAGATCGAGATCGTGTTCCAGTTGGGCAGGTGCTCGGCGCAGTAGGCGAAGACGTCGGTCGTCAGCCGCATCGATGGCTGGGGCGGGAAGATGTACGTCCCGCGGGCCGCGTACTCCTTGAGGATGTCGTTCTGGACTGTCCCGGTGACCTTGTCGCCCGCAACGCCCTGCTTCTCGGCGACCAGCTCGTAGAGCAGAAGGAGCAGGGCGGCGGTGGCATTGATGGTCATCGAGGTCGACACCTCGGCGAGCGGTATGCCGCCGAGCAGCGTTTCCATGTCGGCGAGCGAGTCGATCGCCACGCCGACCTTGCCCACCTCGCCTTTGGCCATCGGCGAGTCGGAGTCGTAGCCGATCTGGGTGGGCAGGTCGAAGGCGACCGAGAGGCCGGTCTGGCCCTGCCCGAGCAGGTAACGGTAGCGCTGATTCGACTCCGCGGCGGTGCCGAATCCGGCGTACTGCCGCATCGTCCAGAGCCGGCCCCGGTAGCCGTCCGGCCGGTTCCCGCGCGTGAAGGGGAACTCGCCCGGCGGCGGCTCGCCATAGTGCGGCTCGAGCGGGACGCCGGAATCGTTGACCAGCTGCTCAGGCATGGGGTTGGACGAGCTCCGTGAGAACCCCGCCGACGGTCTTCGGGTGGAAGAAGACGATCGGGGTCCCGTGGACACCGACCCGGATCTCACCCGACTGCTCGAACCCGTCGCCGACCAGCCGGGCTACTTCGGCGTGGATGTCGTCGACCGCGTAGGCGAGGTGGTGCAGGCCGGGCCCCCGCTCGGCTACGAACTTACCGATCGCGGTCTCCTGGTCAGCGGCAGCGAGCAGCTCGAGCTCGATACCGCCTGAGTCGAGCAGCGCGAAGTCGAGCCCGTTGAGCCGGCCCCGCCGGATGATCCCGGCCGAGAGGCTATTCGTGTAGAGGTGGACAGCCGCATCGATGTCGGCGACCGCGATCCCAACGTGGTGGAGTCCCCTCAGCACGAAGCCTATTGTCGGCGCTCGTCCCTCTCGAGTCGGCGAGCGACCAGTTCGCCGATTAACACGGCGACCGCCGTCGCCGCCAGGGCACCCAGCCAACCCACGATCGCCAGCTGGCCGACCCGGTCCTCCCGTTCCTCAACCAGGCGCAGCGAGCGCCCGGCGACGACCCAGCCGCCCCTGAACCCGACCGCCACGGTGGCCGCTCTCACGCCCGACCGGGGCTGCCAGGTCACCTCGTCGCGGTGGCCGCCCGCGGGAGCGTTGTCGAAGACCGAGGTCGGATACTCGACGACCTTTCCATCCAGCCTTGCCGAACCCGCCAGCTGCTTGCGGTCCGGCCCGTAGACCATGACCCAGGGAGCAAGCGAGGCCGCGATGTCGGTATGGGCCGCAGGGAGCACATCGGCGGGTGCGACTCCTGCCTCGAGCTGGGCGGCGGCATCCTCGGCCAGCTGAACCTGGGGATCATTGGCGCCGGTGCGGAGGATCTGCTGGCCGATGACGAATGAGGTGCCCGCGACAACCGTCGCTGCCATCGCAAGAGGCAGCCAAGAACGGAGGAAGCGGGGAACCATGGGCCGCACGGTCAACGGGTCGCGGTCCCGATTGGTTATCGAACGCTGAAGACGCGCGTTACCTGGTTGAGGGTCGGGATGTTCGTGAGCATGCCGTCGATCTTCAGCCCGCCCGTCAGGAGCTTGCTGACGATGCCCCGTCCCACGGTGTCGAAGTAGACCGGCATGCCGAACGGCCCGATGGCGAGGTTGGAGAGCATCATGACGGTGTCGGCATCGGTCCGGATGGTGATCTTGCGGTCCCGTTTGAGGCCGTTGCTGACCCGAAGGCGGCCGCCGCGGAAGTCAAGGGTCACCGACTCGTCGATGTCCTTGACGTCGATTCCGACCCGCGCCTTGAGGGTGTCGAAATCCTCCCGCTTCTCGGGCCGTCCTTCAACGTTGGCCTCGATGAGACCGCCAAGCATCATCGCGAACGCACTCGCGTCATCCCCGTCGGTGTACTCGACCAGCGGCTCCCTGCGCGGTGCCAATTCGGTTCTGGCGTTCAGGCTTCGTCGGGGAACTCGACCGGGATCCGTGTCGTGCACTCGGTCATCTCCTGCGAGGCCCGGGTGTAGCGGACGATCGTCGGCAGGTCGCCCTTGAGCTTGAGCTTGCCCTGCATCATGCCTTTGGTCGGATCGAGCTCCTTCTGCATGACCTGCTTCCAGCGCGAGTAGGGAGCTGTGATGACGAAGTCGGCCTTGCCCGCCTCCGCATCGGTGACGAGGTCGATGGCGCGCGCCTCGCCTTCGAAGAGGTCCATGAAGACGCCCTTTGCCTCTGGGAAGTTCTTGTCCGGCTCGGCTTCGACGACCAACCCGACCGTCCACTTCCAGCCTTTGCCCGCCTGCCTGTAGGTGGAGGACTTGTTGATCTCGTCCTTGAGGGCGGCCGCGAACTCGGGGCTGAATGCCTTGATCTTTGCCATTTGGTTTCCTCCCGTGCTCACCAAAGGTAGCAGGGCCCCACGGCCCCGGAGGAACCGGTCGCCGCCGATGCGGCGCTAGCGGGTCAGGTGGACGGGGCGGCCGCGGCGCACCGCCGGCTCGGCGTCGGCTCCCCGCCCGAAAGCGCCGGCGGCCCGGCGGGAGCGGATGGAGCAGCGCCTGATGTCGGCGAGCTGGGAGCGGTTCCGCGGCGGCATGCCGACCCTTCGGTCGTGCGAGCTCACGCGCCCAATATATGGTGCCCGGGCTAAAGGTGCAACCCCAAGTTTAGGGCTCCTCGGCCGGCGACCGGCGAGTTCGAGCTGCCCCCAATACGATTCTTCATATGAGCCTGAATCTCGCCGCCATCCTCGCCGAATCCGCGTTTGCGCACCCGGACAAGGAGGCGGTCGTCCTCCATCCCTTCCGGCTCTCCTACGGCCAGGTCGACGCGCTTTCCAACCAGGTCGCCTCATCGCTCCAGCAACGCGGTCTGAAGCCGGCGGAGAAGGTCGGCATAATGCTCCCCAACGTCCCCCAGTTCGTGATCGCCTACTACGGCGTCCTCAAGGCAGGCGGGGTGGTCGTGCCGATGAACGTGCTCCTCAAGGCGCCCGAGGTGAGCTTCTACCTCACCGACTCGGAGGCGCGGACGCTGATCACCTGGGAGGACTTCGCCGGCGAGGCGATGAAGGGCACGCCGAGCGGTGTAACGGTCTTCGTGGTCAACAGGCCAGGCTCCGACGCAGTACCCGAGGGCGCCCGCTCCTTCACCGAGCTGATGGGCGGTGAGGGCCGCTTCGACATGGCGCCGACCAGCCCTGACGACACGGCGGTGATCCTCTACACCTCGGGCACCACCGGGAAGCCGAAGGGCGCCGAGCTCACCCACTTCAACCTCTACATGAACTGCACCACCTCGGGCAGCCTGTTCGGCTTCCGCGACGACGATGTCGGCCTCGCCGTGCTGCCGCTCTTCCATTCCTTCGGGCAGTCGAGCGTCATGAACGTGTCGATGCGCTTCGGCGGGACGATCTCGCTGGTCCCCCGCTTCGAGGTCGCCGCCGTCTGCGAGGCGATCCAGCGCGACAGGGTGACCGTGTTCAGCGGGGTGCCGACGATGTTCTTCGCCCTCCTCCACGACCCGACGGTCGGCGACTACGACCTCTCGTCACTGCGGGTCGCGGTCTCCGGCGGCGCCTCGATGCCGGCAGAGGTCATGCAGACTTTCGAGAAGCGGTTCGGGCTCACAATCCTGGAGGGCTACGGCCTCTCCGAGACGTCGCCCACCGCCTCTTTCAACCAGAGCCTCGAACAGCGCCGGTTCGGCTCCATCGGAAAGCGGATCTGGGGCGTCGAGATGAAGATCTTCAGCGAGGACGACAAGGCGCTCCCGCCGGGCAAGGACAATGTGGGCGAGATCGTGATCCGCGGCCACAACGTCATGAAGGGCTACTACAAGAAGCCGGAAGCGACGGCGGAAGCATTCAAGGGGGGCTGGTTTCACAGCGGCGACATGGGCTACCAGGACGAGGACGGCTTCTTCTTCATCGTCGACCGCAAGAAGGAGCTGATAATCCGGGGCGGCTTCAACGTCTACCCGAGGGAGATCGAGGAGGTGCTCTACGCGCATCCCGCCGTACAGGAGGCCGCCGTGATCGGCGTGCCCAACGAGCGGATGGGCGAGGAGGTGTCGGCGGTCGTGGCGCTGAAGCCCGGCCAGTCGGTCAGCGAGGACGAGCTGATCGCCTACACCAAGGAGCGGGTCGCCGCCTACAAGTACCCGCGTACGATCCGCTTCCTCGACTCTCTGCCGAAGGGCCCGACCGGGAAGATCCTGAAGAAGGAGCTGAAGCAGCAGATCGGGGTGCCCGCCCCGGGCTGACCTGCCGCCGCCGGCGGATCTAGTCGGGCGCGACCGCCGCGGTGGCGCCCTCCCGGGCGCCGGCTGGGATGTGCTTGCGGAACCAGCCGGCGATCCGGTTCAGCCGCTCGATGCGGCGGTCCGGGCGGCCCGAACGGGAGAGGTCGTGCGTCTCCTCGGGGAACCGCACCAGCTCGACCTCGCGGCGCAATACGCGGAGCGCCCCGAACAGCTCCTCCGCCTGGTGAATGGGGCACCGGAGGTCCATCTCGCCGTGGGTGAGGAGGAGCGGCGTCCGGATGGTCTCCACGTAGCGGATCGGCGAGCGATCCCAGAGCTGCCGCGGATCGGACCAGTTGAGGGGTCCCATCTCCTGGTCGTTCCAAAGCGCGATATCGCAGGCGCGGTAGTCGCTCACGAAGTCGGCGATCGAGCGCATCGACACCGCCGCGCTGAAGCGGTCGGTGTGGCCGATGACCCAGTTCGTCATGAATCCGCCGTAGGATCCGCCACCGACCCCGAGCCGATCGGTGTCGACGTAGCCGGTCCGCTCGATGAGCTGGTCGAGAGACGTCATCAGGTCCTCGAAGTCCTTGCCGCCCCAGTCCATGACGCAGGCACGCTGGAAGTCCTCGCCGTAGCCACAGGAGCCGCGCGGATTGATGTAGAAGACCAGGTACCCCTGGCCGGCCAGGATCTGGAACTCGTGGAAGAAGGACCAGGAGTACTCGCCGTGCGGGCCGCCGTGGACCTCCATCACCAGCGGCCAGCGGCGGCCCGGGTCGAAACCCTCCGGCTTCAGCAGCCAGCCCTCCAGCTTCAAACCGTCGGCGGCCGTGAACTCCCAGCGCTCGGGCATGGCGAGAGTGCGCTCGCCGATGAAGCCGTTCAACTTCGTCAGGCGCCGCTCGCCGTCGGCATCGCGGAAGTAGAGGTCGCCGGGCGTCGTCGGGTCGGAGGCGGCAAAGGCGATCGTGCCGCCCGCGGTGCTCCAGTCGAAGACCTGCCGGTTGCCGGCCACCTCCGCCCGGAGGTCGCCACCGGCCGCGGTGCAGGACCAGAGCTCGGT
>JALZAP010000273.1 GCA_030948245.1 Candidatus Dormiibacterota bacterium
GCCGTCCTCCATGCCCTCGCCTACGCCTTCCGAGACCGGCGGGCGCGCAAGCGCGACTTCCGGCGGCTCTGGATCGCGCGCATCAACGCGGCCTCCCGGCAGGGTGGGCTGCCCTACAACAAGTTCATGCACGGCCTCCGCGTGGCCGGGGTCGAGATCGACCGCAAAGTGCTCGCCGACCTGGCTGTGAAGGACAGCGGGTCCTTCGCGCGGCTGGTCGAGGTCGCCAAGAACAGTCTCTGACGGCGCTTAAAGTCCTCATAAGCTCCGCGGACAACGAGCTCGTCAAGCACCTGAAGCGGCTGGCCACCGGCCGCGTGTCCGATGAGGTGCTGCTGGAGGGACCGCGCATCGTCCGCCAGGCGCTCGCCGCGGGCGTTCATCTCGAGGTGCTCGCCCTGCGCGAGGGTGACGCGTTCGCCGCCGCCGCCGATCGAACCGTTGTCCTTTCGCGCGGGCTGTTCCGCGACCTGAGCCAGACCCAGACCCCGCAGGGGGTGCTCGCCGTGGGTCGAGCCAGGCTCTCCACCCCCGCCGAGGCGGTGGCGGCTGCACGCGCAGCCGGCTGGCCCCTGGTTGTGCTCGACGGCGTCCAGGACCCCGGCAACGTCGGGGCGATCGCCCGCAGCGCAGCTGCTGCCGGCGCCCCCGCCCTCGCCGTCCTGCCGGGTACCGCCGACCCGTTCGGAGCGAAGGCGATTCGCGCCAGCGCCGGCCACGTGTTCAACCTGGTCGTCGCCGAGGCCGGCTGGGTCGATCTCGAAGGCCTTCGCTGTATCGGCGCCAGCGCCGCCGGGACGCCCATCGAGGAGGCCGACCTGGGCTCGGCCGGCGCCCTCGTCCTCGGCAGCGAGGCACATGGCCTGAGCCGTGAGGTCGAGACCGTCGCACTGCCGATGGCGCCGCGGATCGAGTCGCTCAACGTCGCCGCGGCGGCGGCGATCCTGCTCTATGAGGTTCGGCGGAGAATCTCTCGGTGATCGACAGGATCGAAGCGCTCAAGGAGGCAGCCCGCAAGGCGATTGCGGGTGCCGGCAGTGAGGCCGCCCTGGAGGAGATCCGGGTCGAGTACCTCGGCCGCCGGGGAAGCGTCACCGAGGTGCTCTCCAACCTGGCCGGGGTGCCCACCGCGGAAAGGCCCGCCATCGGCCAGGCCGGCAACCAGGCCAAGCAGGAGATCGGCGGCGCCATCGCCGAGCGGCTCGCGTCCCTTGCCGGGGAGCGGCTCGACGCGCTCGCCGCCAGAGAGTCGATCGACGTCACCTTCCCGGCGCCCCCGCTCCGCCGCGGCCAGGCCCACGTCCTGAGCCAGGTCCGCCACGAGCTGGAGGTGATCTTCGAACGGATCGGCTACAGCGTCGAGGAGGGACCCGAGATCGAGACCGACTGGTACAACTTCGAGGCCCTCAACCTGCCCAAGGGCCACGCCTCGCGGGACGTCCAGGACACCTTCTTCCTCGACGAGGCGGAGGAGGTCGTCCTCCGCACCCATACCTCGCCGGTCCAGATCCGCGGCATGGAGCGGATCGGCTCACCGCCGATCTACATCGTCGCCCCCGGCCGGACCTACCGGCGAGACAACCTGGATGCCACTCACCTGCCCTACTTCATGCAGCTCGAAGGCCTCGCCGTCGACGACGGCCTGACCGTTGGCGACCTGAAAGGGACGCTGCTCTACATGGTCCAGTCCCTCTTCGGCCGCGATCGCCAGGTGCGGATGCGGCCCCACCACTTCGGCTACACAGAGCCCAGCTTCGAGTTCGATACCATGTGCGGCCGCTGCATGGGGAAGGGGTGCCGCAGCTGCGGCAACGCGGGCTGGCTGGAGACAGGCGGCTGCGGCATGGTTCATCCCCAGGTCCTCCGCAACGGTGGCATCGACCCGGAGCGCTACTCCGGCTACGCGTGGGGCTTCGGGATCGAGCGGATCGCCCTCCTCAAGTACGACGTCGAGGATCTCCGCCACTTCTACGAGAACGACCTCCGGTTCAACCACCAGTTCTGATGAGCGACTGAACGTGCGGATTTCCTTCGAATGGCTGGGCGACTACTTCGACCTTTCCGGCATCACGCCGGAGCACGCGGCCGAGCTGCTGACGATGTCGGGAACCAAGATCGAGTCGGTCCGGCTGATCGACCTTTCGGCGATCGTCGTCGGCCGGATCCTCGAGCAGAAGGAGCACCCGACGTCGAACAAGCCGCTCTGGATCCACCAGGTCGACGTCGGCCGGGGCCAGGTCCGTCAGATCATCGCGGGGGCTCCGAACGCTGTCGCCGGCACGCTTGTCCCGGTCGCCCTGCCCGGCACCCAGGTGCCGAGCGGGACGATCGTGCGGGATGGAAAGATCGCCGGACAAGCCGCCCAGGGGATGCTCTGCTCCGCCGATGAGCTGCTCCAGGCCGAGGAGCGGGAGCCGAGGATCATGCTGCTCGAACAGGGCGAGCCGGGCGAATCCCTCGCCAAGTACTTCCCGGTCGAGGCGATCTTCGAGGCCGAGATCACGCCCAACCGGCCCGACTGCCTCGGCCACATGGGCGTCGCCCGCGAGCTCGCCGCCGCAGCTCGGAGGGAATTCAAGGCCGACTTCATGCCGCCCTTCATCGAGGGCGAGCCGCCGCCCGCCGCCGAGCTGATCGAGGTGGCGATCGAGGTGCCTGACCTCTGCAGCCGCTTCGTCGCGGTACCGGTCAGCGGGGTGAAGGTGGGGCCCAGCCCGGACTGGGTGCAGCGCCGCCTCCGCGCCGCCGGCGTGCGCCCGATCAGCAACGTCGTCGACGCGACCGCCTACGTGATGCTCGAGTACGGCAAGCCGACCCACGTCTTCGACGCGGCCAAGGTGTCCGGCCGGCAGCTGCACGTCCGCGAGGCGCGGGACGGCGAATCGCTGCTCTGCCTGGACGGCCAGGAGCGCAGACTCCGACCCGGGATGCTGGTGGTCGCCGACGCCAGGGCCGCCGTGGCGATCGGCGGCATCATCGGCGGCGAGGAGTCCGGCGTGACCGAATCGACGACCGAGGTCGTCATCGAATCGGCGGGTTGGGACGGCGTCAACATCCGGGCCACCTCGCGAGCTCTCAACCTTCGGACCGAGGCTTCGCTCCGGCACGAGAAGGGCCTCGCGCCGGAGCTGGCGATGGCCGGTGCGCGGCGTGCCGCGGCCCTGGTCAAGGGGTGGGCGGGCGGGCACGTCCACACCGAGTGGGTCGACGTCTA
>JALZAP010000274.1 GCA_030948245.1 Candidatus Dormiibacterota bacterium
GCTCCGAGCAGTGCCGCCGCGATCGCCTGGACCCGCTCGCTGCGCGAGCCGTCGGGCTCGCCGAGGGTGAACCGATTTCCCTCGACGTGCTCGATCACGCCCGGTTCGACGACCTGGGTCGCGGAATAGACGATGCAGCCGACCACCGAAGGGTAGGGGATGCTGCGGGCGATGACGCCTCCCGGATCGACCGATTCCAGGTGGCGATCGGGAAAGTACCACCAGGGGATCCCGTTCTGGGCGCTGATGACGCAGGCGCTCGGAGCAAGGTTCGCGCCGATCGCCGGCGCGAGCGCGGGGATGGCGTGTGCCTTGAGGGTGAGGAAGACGGCATCGGCACCACCGATCGCGGCGACGTCATCGGTGCACTCCGGGTGGGCGGTGAACTCCTCCCCCCCACTCCGCACGGTCACGCCCCGCTCCCGCATCGCGGCCAGGTGGCCGCCCCGGGCGATCAGGGTCACCTCCTCGCCAGCCCGAGCCAGGTGAGCGCCGAGGAAGCCGCCGGTGGCACCGGCTCCGACGATCGCGAACTTCATTGCCTGGTCAAGGAGTCCGCGACCGAGCGGCGCTGGATCTTACCGGTCGCCGTGCGCGGGATCTTCTCGACGATGTAGAGCTTGCGAGGCACCTTGTAATCGGCCAGCCGCTCGCGGGCGAACGCGAGCAGCTCCTTCTCGGTCACCGGCTCCTTGAGGACGACCGCGGCGGCGACCTCCTCCCCCCAGGCTGAGTGCGGGGTCCCGAAGGCGACCGCCTCGTCCACCGCGGGGTGCTGGAGGAGGACCTCGTCGATCTCGCGGGGCGCGATCTTCTCGCCGCCGCGGTTGATCATCTCCTTCAACCTGCCGACCAGCGAAAGGTAGCCGTCGGGGTCGAGAACGCCCTGGTCTCCGGTCCGGAACCAGCCGCCGGTGAACGCGCTGGCGTTGGCCTCCGGGTTGTTCACGTAGCCGTCGATCACGTTCGGCCCCTGGATCACGACCTCTCCCTGCTCGCCCTGGGGAAGTACCTTCCCGGCCTCGTCCATGATCCCGATCCGGACCCCTGTCCCGATCCCGACCGAGCCGGGCCGGCGGTCTCCGGGCGGGAGCGGGTTGGAGGCCATCTGGTGGGAAGCCTCGGTCATGCCGTAGGCCTCCAGCACCGGTGCGCCAAAGCGGGCCTCGAGGTCCCGCATCGTCTCCGGTGCCAGGGCAGAGGAGCTGGAGCGGACGAAACGCAGCTTCTCCGAGCCGGGCGGCCGCTCGCCGCGGTTGCGGAGCAGCAGCATCTGGTGGATGGTCGGCACGGCCGAGTACCAGGTCGCCCCGTGCTCGGCCGCCGCGGGCCAGAAGGTGAGCGGGTCGAAGCGGGCCGGAACCACCACCGTCCCACCGGTCCGCAGCGTTGCCATGGTCGACGCCATCAGGCCGTGGATGTGGAAGAGCGGCATGACGCACATCGCCACGTCCTCCGCTCCCAATCGGTAGGTGTTGGCGATGTTATCGATCGAGGCGGCCAGGTTGCGATGCCGCAGCGGGACCATCTTGGGCCGGCTGGTGGTGCCGCTGGTATGCAGGACCAGGGCAACGTCGTCGCCGCCGGCGCCCCCCGCCGAACGCGACGGGTCGCTGGGCCCGCCGCTCTCGAGCACGAGCTGGCCGTGATGGTCAAGGTGGGCTTCGATCAGCAGCACGCCGGAGGGCATTGCCCGGCGCGCGGCCTCGGCCTCGCCGGGCGGCACGATCAACGCCCGGGCGCCGGTGTCTTCCAGGTAGAAGCGAAACTCGTCCTCCTTGTAGGCGGCGTTGAGGGGCGCCGCGGTACCCACCATGGCGGCGGCGAGGAAGAGGACGATCGACTCGGCCCCGTTCGGGAAGATGATCGCGATCCGATCGCCACGGCCGAGGCCGTGCTGGGCGAGCCGGTCGGCGGCGAGGGAGACCTGCTCGCGAAGCTGAGCGTAGGTGAGCCGTGGGCCGCCTGGTACGACGAGCGCGGGGTCCGACGCGGCGCCGTGCTCGAGGACGCTGAACAGGGTGTTGGGCGGCATCGACTCTGAGCAGTCAGTCTAATTCTGAGGGGACGTATCGCCTTGCCGGCCGTGCTCGGCGAAGCCTGCGCGCGGCCTACCCCGCTGGTCTCGGGCGCCGGCCCGCCCAGATCCGGTAGGCGCTGTAGAGAAGGAGCGCCCCGAAGAGGCGGACGAGCAGCTCGCGAGGCAGCTGCACGGCCACCAGCGCGCCGAGCAGGGCGCCCGCCAGGCCGCCAACCGACAGCCAGATCGCAGCACCGCGGTCCACGTTGTGGGCGCGATCGTGGGTGTACGCTCCGACGATCGCGGTGGGGACGATCGCCGCCAGCGAGGTCCCCTGCGCGACGTGCTGGGTGAAGCCGAACCCGAGCACCATGATCGGCACCAGGAGGATCCCGCCACCGATCCCCATCACGCCGGACAGGACCCCGACCGCGAGCCCGGTGAGGATCGCCAGCGTGGCGTAGACGGCGGGACTCATGGAAAGACGAGCTCTTTGAGGCCGACCGCGACCATCACCAGCACGACCACCACCTTCAGCTGAGCCTCGGGGATCCGGCTCATCGCCCGAGCGCCCAGGTAGGCGCCGACGACGCTGCCGATCATCAGGAGGAGCGCAAAGCCGAGGTCGACCTGGTGCTTGCCGCCCTGGAAGTAGTAGACGAGCGCGCCGACGATCGCGATCGGGATGATGGCGAGCAGCGAGGTCCCGTTCGCCCTGTGCTGGGGGACCTTCGCCCAGAGGACCAGCAGCGGGATCATCACGAAACCCCCACCGACGCCGAGCAGTCCGCCGAGGAGCCCGCCCAGCACGCCGATCGCCGCGAAGCGACCGGCGTTGGCGGCTGCTACGGCTGTGACGACTCGGTTGTCGGAGCCGGAGCCGGAGCCGGAGGAGGTGGTGTGGCGGTGACCACGTGCTGCCTGAAGCTCACGTCGGCCGCGGCAGCCAGCTTGTCCTTCTTCGGCTTCTTCTTCTTCTTGTCGTCCCGGCCGCGGTTGTCTCGTCCCTTTGCCATACCGAACGAGATTTTACAGGGGGGTGCGCCGCGCGCAGGCTTCGCGGAGCTCGGCCCCGCGGAGGCCGTCCCCCTATTCGAGAAACACCACCAGCTCGCGGAGGAAGGACTCGACGTCGGTCACCAGGCCGATCGACTGCCAGGAGCCGCGATCGGCCAGCTTGGTGACGA
>JALZAP010000020.1 GCA_030948245.1 Candidatus Dormiibacterota bacterium
GCGCTGATGTCGAACTCCTCGAACTCGACGTCCGCGCCGACCGCACGGAGGACCTTGACCGCTTCCGGGACCACCTCCTTCCCCGCCCCATCCCCGGGGACGACGGCGACCATTTTCGGCAAAGCCTTTAAAGGCTATAGTCCCCGCGAATGCCAAGCGTGATTCCGCGGATCCAGGCCGCTCTGAAGCCGACCCTCGACTTCCTCACGGAGCCAGAGTTTGAAAGGCTGCTCGACGACCCGGCGGTGGCCAACTTCGCGCTCGGCAACCCGCAGGAGCTGCCGCTGCCCGAGCTGGTGTCCGCGCTGCAGGAAGCGCTCGAGCCCAGGGACAAGAACTGGTTCGCCTACAAGATGAACGAGGGCCCATCGCGGCGGGTGATCGCCAAGTCGATCAGCTCCCGCCTGGGAGTGGCCTTTGCGGCCGATGACATCTGCGTCACCAACGGCGGCTTCGGGGCCATCGCCAGCACCCTGCGCGCGGTGACCGGTCCCGGCGATGAGGTCATCTTCATCTCCCCGCCCTGGTTCTTCTACGAGCCGATGATCGCCGCCATGGGAGCTGACCCGGTGAGGGTCAAGCTCCAGCCGCCGGTCTTCGACCTCGACACCGAGGCGATCGCGGCGGCGATCACGCCGCGAACCACTGCCGTCCTCGTCAACACGCCGCACAACCCGACCGGCCGCGTCTACCCGCCCGTGCAGCTCCGCGCGCTCGCGTCGATCCTGAGCGAAGCCTCGCAACGCCACGGCAGGACCATCTACCTGCTCTCGGACGAGCCATACCACCGGATCGTCTTCGACGACCGCAGCTTCACCAGCCCGGCGGCCTATTACCCGGCCACCTTTGTCCTCTACTCCTACGGCAAGACGCTGCTCAGCCCGGGCATGCGGATGGGCTACATCGCGATGGCGCCCGGGATGCCGGGAGCAGAGGAGCTGCGCGACGCACTCTTCCTCTCCCAGGCGATCACCGGCTGGGCATTCGCCAACGCCGACCTCCAGCAGGCGCTGCCCCGGATCGAGCAGCTTTCGATCGACATCGGCGCCCTCCAGCGGCGGCGTGACCGCCTGATCCCGGCGCTACAGGCGATGGGCTACCAGAGCGAGCTCCCCGAGGGGACCTTCTACGCGATGGTGAAGTCGCCAATGGCCGATGACATGGAGTTCTCGCGCCAGCTCCGCCGTCACCGCGTGCTGGTGCTGCCGGGAACCGTCGTCGAGGTCCCGGGTTGGTTCCGGATCTCGCTGACAGCCAACGACGAGATGGTCGAACGCGGGATCCCCGGCTTCGAGCGCGCGCTGGCCGAGGTCAGCACGCGAGCCTGAGCGCCGCCAAGCGGCTGCTGCTCGTCACGGCCCACCCCGACGATGAGTCGATGGGTAACGGGACCGCGATCCTCCGTCATGTCGCGGCCGGGACCGAGGTTCACCTGGTCTGCGCGACAAAGGGTGGCGCCGGTTGGAACGGGCTCCCGGCAGGACGCCGGCAGGAGGAGCTACCCGAGATCCGAGCCGCCGAGCTGGAGCGGGCGGCGGCGGTGCTCGGGCTGTCCAGCGTCGAGGTCTGGGACTACCCCGACGGTGGCGTGCCAGGCTGTGATCTGGCCGAGATAACAAGTCGAATTCGAGCGGCCGTCGAGCGGATCGATCCGGACCTGGTCTACGGCTGGGGGCCGGACGGCGGTTACGGCCACCCTGACCACATCGCTGTCGGGGCATGCACCGACGCCGCCCTTCGCGGGAGCCGCAAAGAGCTATTCCACCTGGTCTTCGACAAGGCGGAAGCGGCCTTCATGAACGCCTACGTGCGGCGCATCGACCCGGCCGGCTCGATGGCCTTCGCTCCCGTCGACCGGCCCGACCTGACGTTCGAGCCAACGTCCCAGGAGTTGGCCGACGTCAGGCAGGCGGTCTACTGCCACGCGAGCCAGCTGAGCCCTGTGTGGCGGGAATGGGTCGACGACGACGCCTCCTTCTACTGGCTGGCGCGGAACTCCTACCTGAGAGTCGACGACTCCCGCAGCTTGTAGCGCTGGATCTTCCCGGTGAGCGTCTTGGGAAGCTCGGGGACGAACTCGATCAAGTGCGGGAACTGGTAGCGCTGGAGCCGCGATTTGCAGTGCTCCTGCAGCTCGGCGGCGAGCGCCGGCGACGCCTCACCCTTCGCGATCACGAACGCCTTTATCTTCATGAAGCCGTCGACCTCGACACCGACGACCGCACTCTCCCCGACCGCCGGGTGCTCCAGCAGTACCCCCTCCACCTCGATCGGCGAGACCCAGAGCCCGCTCACCTTGATCATGTCATCGGAGCGGCCCTCGTACCAATAGAAGCCGTCCTCGTCGCGGCGGTACCGGTCGCCCGAGAAGAACCACTCTCCGAGCACGCTCCGCTTGGTCTTCTCGTGCTGGCGCCAGTAAGAGCTGAGCGCGCTGTCCCCCTTGACGTACATGTCACCCGCCTGGCCGTCCGGCACCGGGTCGCCGTCGTCGTCGAGAATCTTCAGCTCGTAGCCGGGGACCGGCTTGCCGCTCGACCCGGGCCGCACGTCATCGCGCCGGTTCGAGCAGTAGATGTGGAGCAGCTCGGTGGAACCGATGCCGTCGATGATCGTCAATCCAAAAGCTTCCTTCCAGCGACGCCAGACCTCGGCCGGCAGTGGCTCCGCGGCGGCGACGCACTGGCGGATCGAGGAGAGGTCACGATCCCCTGCGCCATCGTGGTTGAGGAGCGCGTTATAGAGGGTCGGGGCGCTGAAGAAGAGGGTCGGGCGATGCCGCTCGATGGTGTCCAGCACGGCCGCCGGGGTGGGGCGGCCGGAGAGGAGCACGCTGGTCGCCCCCGCCCAGCAGGGAAAGCTGAGGCTGTTGCCCAGTCCATAAGCGTGGAAGAGCTTGGTGGTGCTGAAGGTCGTGTCGCCCCCTTCTATGCCGAGGACCTGGCGGGCATACGTCTCACAGGTGTACTCGATGTCGTGCTGGAGGTGGACCACGCCCTTCGGTAGCCCGGTCGATCCCGAGCTGTAGAGCCAGAAGGCGACGTCGTCGGGGCTCGTATCGGCCGGAACCGTTTCGGCCGGCGAGAGCGCTAGGATCTCGGCCGCCTCGACGACCAGCACCGCCGTCGCAGCACGGGCCGCGGCGGAGCCCACCTTCTCGCCCGTCATCGCGTCGACGACCGCGACGCGCGCCAGCGAGTCGGCGAAGTAATGGTCATAATCCTCGCTCCGCTGCAGGAGCGGGTTGACGGGCACCGGCACGGCGCCGATCCGGATCGCCCCCCAGAAGGCGGCCATCATCGCCGGCGAGTCGTCCATCGGGAGCAGGATCCGCTCCTCCCTGCGAACGCCGAGTTCCTCGAAACGGAGCCCCGCGGCGCAGACGAGGCCGTGGAGCTCCCGGTAGGTGACAGAACCGCCGCTCCAGTGGACGGCGACCTTGCCGCCCCGACCGGCCTCCAGGTTGCGGTCGAGCAGGATGCTGGCGTTGTAGGCGCCGGCCATCAGGAGGCGATCAGGAGGCTCGCGAAGTCGGTGTGGGAGATGTCGTTCACGAACGCCTTCGGCTCCACGTCGGGAAGGTCGACGGCGGTTTCGAACACGAACGCATAGACGTTGTCAAGCGTCCACTCGCCGTAGCCGCGAATGACGAGTTGGCGGCGCAGGTCGAGATCGCCGCGGCCCCGATCGTAAAGCGCGGTGGCCTGGCCGTAGAGAGCGGTCAGGACCCGGATCTGCATCTCGAGCTCGGCGATCTCCTGCGGGTCGCCCGCTGCCTCGACAAGCCGCTCGACCTCCCGCTGAAGGTCGCTGATCTCCTTGCTGTAGTCGTCCATGGCTGGCAGCTGTCCCCCTCGCGGAAAAGTCTAGGGCGGGGCTCCTCAGTAGCGGGCGAAGAACCCCAGGAAAACCAGCTGGGTTGCGACCGCCAATGCCTTGCCACCCGCGGCCGCAGCCCAGCAGCGGAGATTCCGCGCGCTGAGCAGGAGGACGAGCACGACCAGGACGTACGCCGTGATGGGGAGCAGAAAGACGCCGATCGAGGCCAGGGAGAGGAAGTTGAAGAGGGCCATGGTGCCCGCCGCCCAGCCGAACAAGAGGCTACCGGTTGTGAGGCTCCCGACCCGGCCGCCGAACAGCCAGGCGAGGGCCCCGGAGAGGAGAACGACCTGGAAGAACACGGTGACCATGCCGCCGCCGGCGGACATCGTGTAGGCGACGCTGACGGCGAGGATCGCCCACCCGGGGAGCTCGAGGAGGACGAACCTGCGGATCCGGCTGATCGACTCGGCCGGCTTGGCGGGTGCTGCGCGCGGCATCGTGGCTGACTCTAACGAATCCACCCTCCCCGCTCTGCGGGAGGTTGATGATGGGCGCCCTGGCCTAATGGAGCAGCGAGTGCGCCGCGACTGAGGCGGCAACCAGGATCGCGATGATGTTGACGACCTTGATCATCGGGTTGATGGCCGGGCCCGCGGTGTCCTTGTTCGGGTCGCCCACGGTGTCGCCGGTCACCGCGGCCTTATGGGCCTCCGAACCCTTGCCGCCCAGGTTGCCTTCCTCGATGTACTTCTTGGCGTTGTCCCAGGCCGCGCCGCCGGAGGTCATCTGGAGGGCCAGGAAGAGGCCGGTGACGATCGCGCCGACCAGCATGCCGCCGAGGGCTACCGGGCCGAGGATGAAGCCGACCAGGAGCGGTGCGGCGACCGGGATGATGCCGGGGACGATCATCTCCCGCTGAGCCGCCGCGGTGACGATGGCGACGGCGCGGCCGTACTCGGGCCGCGAGGTGCCGGCCATGATCCCGGGGTTCTCTCGGAACTGTCGGCGGACCTCCTCGACGACGAGGCCACCGGCGCGGCCGACGGCGAGCATCGCGAGCGATCCGAAAAGGAAGGGCAGGATGCCGCCCAGGAAGAGGCCCACGATGACCGAGGGGTCGCTCAGGTCGAACCTGTAGACGTGCCCGGTGGCCTTGGTCAGCTCCTGTGTGTAGGACGCGAAGAGAACCAGGGCCGCGAGCCCGGCGGAGCCGATCGCGTACCCCTTGGTGACCGCCTTGGTCGTGTTGCCGACCGCGTCCAGGGGGTCGGTGATGCCGCGGACCTCCTCGGGCAGCTCGGCCATCTCGGCGATCCCGCCGGCGTTGTCGGTGATGGGCCCATAGGAGTCGATGGCGACCACGATGCCGGTCATCGAGAGCATGCCCACGGCGGCGATCGCGATGCCGTAGAGACCGCCCAGGTTGTAGGCGAAGATGATCCCGACGCCGATCGTTATGACGGGAAGAGCGGTGGCCATCATGCCGATCGCCTGGCCGGCGATGATGTTGGTCGCGTGGCCGGTCTCGGAGGCTCGGGCGATGAGCCGGACCGGCCGGTAGCGGGTCTCCGTGAAGTACTCGGTGATGGCGACGATGAGGATCGTGATGACGACCCCGATCACGCCGCACCAGAAGAGGTTGCCGGGGTCGTTGACGCCGCCCTTGACGGCGCCCCCGAACTGGTTGCCGCCGACGAAGTTGGCCGTGATCAGGTAGAAGAGCGCGATCGAGATGATGGCGGCGGCGACCAGTCCGACGTAGAGCGAGCCCATGATCCAGCCCTTCCAGTAGATCCTCACCAGCAGGGTGCCGATGACCGACCCTATGATCGACGCGCCGCCGAGCAGGAGCGGGTAGACGATCCAGCCCGGCTGCGCCTTGAAGAGCAGCGAGCCGAGCAGGATGGCGGCGATCATGGTCACCGCGTAGGTCTCGAAGAGGTCGGCAGCCATGCCGGCGCAGTCGCCGACGTTGTCGCCCACGTTGTCGGCGATCACGGCCGCATTGCGCGGGTCGTCCTCGGGGATTCCCGCCTCGACCTTGCCGACCAGGTCGGCGCCGACGTCGGCCGCTTTCGTGTAGATTCCGCCCCCCAACCGGGCGAATACGGAAACCAGGCTGGCGCCGAAGGCGAGGCCGACCAGGTAGTCGGGATTGTGGAAGAGCAGGTAGCCGCCGGCGACGCCTAGGAGGCCGAGGCCGACGACCATCATGCCGGTGACGGCGCCGCCCCGGAAGGCGACGCTGAGCGCGGCGTTGAGACCTCCCCGTGCCGCCTCGGCGGTGCGGAGGTTGGCGCGTACGGCGACGTTCATGCCGACGTAGCCGGCAGCGGCGCTGAGGGCGGCGCCGAGTACGTAGAGAACGGCCGTCTGCCAGCCGAGGAAGAAGAAGATGACGATCGCGATCGCCAGCCCGATCCCGGCGATGACGATGTACTGCCGGTTGAGATAGGCGCTGGCGCCTTCCTGGATGGCGCCCGCGATCTCGATCATCCGGGCGTTGCCGGGCGCCTTGCGCATGACCAGGACCGTGAGCACGATCGCCCAGAGGACGGCAATGATCCCGGCGCCGAGCGCCAGCAGAACTGTCGAATCCATTCTCTTTCCTTCTCTCGCTGGGGCCGCCGGTTACCCGGACGGACTCGGACTCGGGCTCGCGCTGCCCGAAGGGGATGGGGACGGCCGGATCGGCGGCTGGTCCAGCGCCTGCTGGAACTTCGCCACCGTGGCGGACGGGATGACGTAGACCCTGGCGTCGCCCTTGAGACGGGCGTAGTCGCCGCTGCCGTCGAAGTTCTGACCGCCAATCGATAGGGTATATGAACGACCCTTCGCCAAGGTGCAGGCGACGGTCAGCCGGGCGGGGTCGAGGCCCAGGTCCTGGGCGGCCGGCGGGGTCTTCAAGGTGTCGGTCGATTCGAGCTGGCCGGCAGCCGCCAGGAGGCCGTCGACAGTGGCGCCGTCAGCGGGGACCGTGCTCGGCTGGACCAGCTGCCAGTCATCCCCCGCGGCCGAGCGCCGTGCCTCGACGACCTTGCCGCCCTGCCCGATGAGCTGGACGTCGACGGTCTCGACGACGTCACAGGGCAGCAGGCCGGGCGCCGGCTTGGGCGTCGTTGTACCGGGCCGCGAGAGGAGCGCGTAGACGGCGAGCGCCACGAGCACGGCAGCCAGGACGAGCGCCGCCCTCCAGTTGATCAAGCCAGGCGGCGGCGCCACCAAACTGCCATGCCGCCGAGGACCACCAGCAGAGGCAGCAGCAGGAGGGTGATCCAGAGGTTCAGGTTGGCCTGCTCCTGGGTCAGCGAGAGGGGTGGCGTGCCCGCCGGCTTGGGCGGGATCGAGATCAGCTGCTCCTGCTCGGTCAAGTAGTTGAGCGAGCCCGTGAGGAGCTGGATGTTCACCGCCGACGCCTGGAACACGTTGTTCTCGGCGAAGGCGCTTGTCCCGACCAGGACGACCCGTGACTTCTTGCCGCCGGCCGGCGCCCGTTCGGCGGTCTCCATGATCGTGAAGGACCCCGGCTTGTCCCCCGCCTGCTGACTGAAGGGCGGCTGGCGCGGGGTACCGATCAGGTAGGCGTTGGCCGAGGTCTGCGCCACCACGGTTGTCGTCACGTCTGGGGTGGTGGTCGAGTCGATGCTGGTGCTTTCGGGGAAGAAGGACACCCGGTTGGAGAGGTCCTTGACGATCGGCGAGCTGCCGTAGTTGACGATCGCCACCGCGGTCGGCTCGCCCCGCGCCGACTGGTTGGCCTCGGGAACGACGAGGCCGCCGTTGAAGCTGACCCCGTGGCCGCTGAGCGCCGAGTTGTAGCTGGCCGTCACGGCCGCCTCCCGCCACGGGTCAAGGGCGAGCAGGAGCCGGCCCCCGTTCGCCAGGTAGTCACCGAGTACCTTGACAGCTGGCTCGGTCAGCGGCTTGGTCGGACCCACGATCGCCACCACCTCGCAGTCGGTGGGCACCGCCGTCGACTGGGAGAGCAGCAGCTGCTTGATCGCGAAGTTGTCCTTCTGCATCTGGTCGGCCGCACTCGAGTAGCCGAGCAGCGAATCGCCGTTCTTGAGGTCCACCTCGCCTTCACCGCCCACCCAGCAGATCACCGGCGTCCGGCTCGACTCGAGCTTCAGCAGGGCCGCCGTGATGTCCTGCTCGTTCTGCGAGCCGGGCGTGAGGATCTGCGTCTTGCCCTGGTAGCTGATGACCAGGAAGGGGAGCGAGCTGCCGCCCACGACGCCCTGGGCGCGCGCCGTCGCGGGGTCGAAGTTGGGGTCGGAGACGGTGACCTTCAGATGACGGTTCACCGCCGTGTAGCGGCCGAGCAGGTTGTTGAGCGTGGGCAGCGCGGGATCGTTGTTGACGTCCCAGAGTGTGGCCGTCGCATCAGAGTTCAGCTGCTGGGCCACCTTGATCGACTCGGGAGCCAGCGTGTTCACCTTGTAGCGGGTGAGGTCGAGCGCCTGGGTGGTGCGGGCTGCCAGCACGTTGGCCATGACCAGGATGCCGATGACGACCGCGGTCACGAGGACGCTCAGGCTGCCGAAGCGGGACTGGCGGCTAGAGACGAGGTCGCGAGCGGCGGTCGGGTCGAGGATGACGTAGGAGATGAGCAGCGCGATACCGGCGATGAAGGGGTAGGAGGCGCCGGCGGTCAGCCGCTGCTCGACGAGGTAGCTCGAGGCGCCGACGAAGAGAAGGATGACCGCAACCAGCAGACAGGCGATCGCCAGGCGGCGCTCCCAGACGTTCATCGCCACTTCCTCGACTCGAGGACGCGGGTGGCCAGGAAGAGCGAGCCGAAAGTCAGGCTCAGGAAGTAGGCGACGTCCTTGAGCGCGATCTGGCCTCGGCTGAAGCCGGCGTAGCGGTTGGCACCGCCGATGTACTGGAAGAAGTCCGAGTAGGGCGGCGTGACGACCTGGCTCGCGTTGCCGCAGTAGTAGATGAAGAGGAGCGCGCCGAAGGTCAGGAAGCCCGCCACGATCTGGTTCTGAGTGAGGCTCGAGAGGAGTACTCCGACAGCGGCGAAGGAGGCGGCGAGGGCGAAGAGTCCGAGGTAGCCGCTCAGAAGGAGGCCGAAGTCGAGGTTGCCGACCGTCACCGCCACTCCGAAGGGGTGGATCGTGACCTTCGGCAGGTAGATCAGCAGGAGGGCGACGTAGACCAGAGTGAAGCTGAACAACGCTCCCAGGAAGGCCACCACGCCCAGCCATTTGCCGACCACCAGCTCCCAATCGCGAACCGGGGAGGTCAGGAGCATCTCGAGCGTGCCCTGGCGGCGCTCTTCGGCGATCACGCGCATGGTGACGAGCGGGACTATGAGCAGCGTCAGGAGGAAGCTGGCGATGCTGAACACCCCGTCCAGGCTGGCCGCCTGGCTGCCGACGACCGGAACGACATAGCCGAAGAAGGAGGTGACCAGGATCACGACGGCGGTGACCGCCCAGCCGATCGGCGAGACGAACATGCTGCCCAGCTCCCGGCGGGCGATTGCGAACACCTTGGTCAGCCCGGTGCGATAGGCGCTGCCGTAGAACACGCCCGCCTGCGGCTCGGGCTCCGGTTCGGGCGACTCGGCGGGCGGCGGAGGCGCTTGAACCGGCGCGAGCGGCTCCGTCGCGATCTCGGCCGGCGCCTCCTTTTTCACTCTTGCCACGGCGCCGGCTCCTGGGTCGTCAGGGAGATGAACACGTCCTCCAGGCTGAGCGTGCGAGAGTGCAGCTCGCGGAGCCCGAAGCCACCCTTGACGATGGCGCGGGCGAGCTCCTCCCGGGGGTCTGCGGCGCTGCTGTGAACCTTGACCGCGCAGTCGCCGTCGGGTTGCTGGAGCACCTCGACCGAATCGAGGCCCCTGACCGCCGAGAGCTTGGCGCGGATCGCCTCGGCGTCGCCTCTGACGGTCAGCTCGACGTCGATACCGTGGCCCTCGCTCATCCGGCGGGCGAGGTTCTCCGGCCGGTCGTCGGCGACCAGCACGCCTTTGTTGATGATCACGACCCGCTGGCAGGTGGCGCTGACCTCGGGCAGGATGTGGCTGCTCAGGATCACCGTGTGGTCCCTGCCGAGCGCCACGATCAGGTCCCGCGTCTCTCGTGTCTGCGCCGGGTCAAGGCCGGAGGTGGGCTCGTCGAGGATCAGCAGCTCGGGGTCGTGGACCACCGCCTGGGCGAGACCCACCCGCTGCCGGAGGCCCTTGGAGAGCCGGCCGACGATGTCCCGCCTGCGGTCGCTGAGACCGCATACGTCGAGCGAGTAATCGACGCGGCCTGCCCGGCGGCGGGGTGGCACGCCGCGGAGCCGGCAGCAGAGCTGCAGGTAGTCGGAGACCCGCATCTCGTTGTAGAGCGGGTTGTTCTCGGGCAGGTAGCCGATCCGGCGGCGGACCTCGAGAGGGTCGCGGAACACGTCGAAGCCTGCAATCGAGGCGGTTCCCGCGGTCGCCGACAGGTAGCCGGTCAGGATCCTCATCGTGGTCGACTTGCCGGCCCCGTTGGGTCCGAGGAAACCGAGGATCTCCCCGCGGGGAACCGAAAAGCTGATTCCGTCGACCGCAAGCCGTGGGCCGTAGCTCTTGCTCAGGTCTTGTACTTCGATCAAAGGCGATTGGAAGCCTACTCAAAACCGGTCAGCGACGGCCCGCCGGTACCCTTCCGCCTGTGGTTGCCACAATCGTCGCGATCGGGGATGAGCTGCTGTCCGGCTACACGCTGGACACCAACTCGAACTGGATCGCTCAGCGGCTACGCGCCCTGGGCATACCCCTCAAGCGGACGACGCAGGTCCGCGACCGGGAGGGCGAGATCGTCGAGCAGGTGCGGCGAGACCTCGCCGATCCCGAGATCACGACCGTCTTCTGCACCGGCGGCCTCGGCCCGACCCCCGACGACCGCACCTTCGCCGCACTCGGCGTGGCCCTCGGCCGCGAGTTGGTGATCGAAGAGGCGGTCCGGCAGCGGATCGAGCTTCGCCTCGCCAGGATGGTCGAGGCGAAGCTGATCGAAAGCGCCGAGCTGACCGAGGGACACCTCCGGATGGCGCGCATCCCGGCCGCTCCGCTGGCGGTGCTCCGCAACCGGGTCGGGACCGCACCCGGGGTCGTTTACGAGGTCGACGGCACGCGCCTCTTCGTCCTGCCGGGCGTGCCGCCGGAGATGAAATCGATCTTCACCGAGGAGGTCGAGGTCGCCTACCTGGCCGGCGGCTCGGCGGCCACGGTCCGCGAGCTGCATCTCCAATTCGCTGTCGAGGGCCGCTTCTGGCCCGTGCTCAAGGAGCTCGAGGAGACCCACCCCGACGTCGCCGTCGGCTCCTACCCGAACTTCGAGAGCAAGGAGCTGGTCCTCCGCTGCACGGGCGCCGACCCCACCCGGGTGGAGGAGGCTGCCGCTTCTCTGAAGCGATTTGCCGTTTCACTCGGCTATCCCGTCAACTAGGCTCTGCGGCGAATGGCGGAAACAGTCGCCGGGGTCTTCCTGGAGGAGGCGGAGCGCCGGGGTTCCGCGCCCTTCCTCCACCGCTGGAACGGCTCCGAATGGGAGGCTCTGAGCTGGAGCGCGTGCCGCACCCGCGTTCTCCGGATCGGAGCGGCGGTGCTGGCCGAAGG
>JALZAP010000021.1 GCA_030948245.1 Candidatus Dormiibacterota bacterium
CGCGCACGCCCGCCTCACCCTCTCCTGTCAGACGGATCTGGGAACCGGTGTCGACGCCTGCCGGGATCCGCAGGCTCAGCCGCTTGGTCTTCTCGACGCGACCCTGGCCGCGACAGTCCGAGCAGGGCTGGCGGACGATCCTTCCCTGGCCCAGGCAGGCGGGACAGCTGACGACGTTGACGACCTGCCCGAAGATCGACTGGGCGGCCCGCCGAACCTGTCCGCTGCCGCCGCAGGTGGAGCACGTCTCAACCGAGGTGCCGGGCTCGGCGCCGTTCCCGGAGCACTTCCCGCAGACGACCAAGCGGGGTACTTCGATGTCCCGCTCGACGCCGAGGTAGGCCTCTTCGAAGGTGATCGTCAGGTCGTAGCGGAGGTCGGAGCCGCGCACGTTGCGGGTCTGACCGCGACCCGAGAACCCGCTTCCGAAAAAGGCATCGAAGATATCGCCGAAACCAAACCCTTCGAAACCCTCGAAGCCTCCTGAGCCGACTCCCGCATGCCCGAACATGTCGTAAGAACGACGGCGATCGGGGTCGGAGAGGACCTGGTAGGCCTCGGCCGCCTCCTTGAACTTGATCTCGCTGGCGCTATCCCCCGGATTGCGATCCGGGTGAAGCTCCATAGCGAGCTTGCGGAAGGTGCGCTTGAGCTCCTCCGGCGAGCAGTCCCGGGTGACCCCGAGAACCTCGTAGTAGTCCCGCTTAATCGCCAACGGGACGCGCCACTCGGACCAAAGCAGGCCGGACCACCCGGTCGTGGAGGCGGTAGCCCCTACGCACTTCGGAGACGACCGTGTCCTCCGGCTGCTCGTCCGACTCTTCGTGGCCGATCGCCTCGTGGAGCGTCGGGTCGAAAGGGGTTCCGACCGATTCGATCGGCGAAACCCCCTGCGAGGCGAGCAGCTCGTCCAGTTGCTGGAGGGTGAGCTTGATGCCCTGCAGCCAGGCGTCGTCGAGTCCCGCCGGCGCGGACTCGATGACACGATGGAAGTTGTCGACAACCGGCAAGAGCTTGCCGATCAGGTCGACGTTGGCGTGCTGGATCGTTTCCGACTGTTCCTGCCGGACCCTCTTCTTGTAATTGTCGAAATCGGCGGCGAGCCGGAGATAGCGGTTCGACGCCTCCTTGGCATCGGCTTCCAGCTGCTCGATCTTTGCTCGCAGATCAGTAGTGGTTGTCATTTTGCTTCGTTCATTCTTACCGGCTTTCACCTGACCTAATCCCGAACCCTTTCCTCAGTTGGACATCTCCGCCATCCGCTCGCTCGCCGCGCGGGCTACCGCACCGAGCCGCCCGACGATCTGTGCGTACTGCATCCGGGTCGGGCCGACGACGCCGAGGGTGCCCTTGAGCCGCCCGGAGGGCCCATATGTCGTGAGCGCGACGGTGCAGGAGCGTAGCTGCTCGGTGCCGTTCTCGGAACCGATGACGACCTGCAGATCGGACTCTCCGATCAGCTCCCGCAGCAGTGCCGAGAGGTGCCTGCTCTCTTCGAGGATCTCGAGCACTTCCTGGAGGCGGTTGGCGTCGCTGAACTCAGGCTGCTTGAGGAGATTGCGGACCCCGTCGTGGACGACGAGTGTTTCGGCACCCTGCTCGAACTTGTCCAGGAGGTCGTCGATCCTTTGCAGGACCTCCTGCTCGGGACCCGCCGGCAGGGTCTTGATCCGCTTCGCGATCGCCTCGCGATCCTGGCCGGCAAGCTCGCTGAGGATCCGGTTGGCGAGCTTCGTCAATGCCTCCTGCGCCATCGGCTTGCTCAGCTCGAGAACCTGCTGCCGGAGCAGATTTCCTTCCATCAGGAGGATCAAGAGCACCGCGTCCGGCTCGAGGGAGACCAGGTCCAGGTGCTTCAGGCGTGCGCGAGGACCGTGCGGAGTGGTGACCACAGCTGCGTTCTGGGTGACGGTGGCCACAACCATGGCGATCTTCTCGACGAAGGCCTGGCCATCGGGCGGCGCATTCCGGATCTGCTCTGAGATGTAGTCGCCGACCTGCGAGGCGACCAACTCCGAGTCCATCAGGAAGTCGACGAAGTATCGGTAGCCGAGGTCGCTTGGCTGGCGCCCGGAGGAGGTGTGGGGCTGGATGAGGTAGCCGAGGTCACCGAGGTTGCTCAACTCGTTCCGGATCGTCGCCGAGCTCAGGTTGAGGAAGTACCGGCTCACGAGCGCCTGGGATCCCACCGGGATTGCGCTCTCGGTGAACTCGTGGACGACCGCCTTCAGAATTGCGCGCTTTCTGGGTTCCATTAGCACTCTCAGCTCTTGAGTGCTGATCCTAGCGAACCCTCCGGCCGCCGGACAGCCCCCAACAGCGAACAACTCCGTCCGATCTAGAATCAAGAAAAAGTGATAGGAGAGGCGTACGAAACCACACCTCTCCGTGTTGCCTTGCTTACCTATCGGGGCAACCGCCACTCGGGCGGCCAGGGCGTGTACGTCAGAGAGCTTTCGACTTCGCTGACGCGCCTCGGCCACGCGGTGACGGTCTTCTCGGGCCAGCCCTACCCCGACTTGGACCCCGGCGTCGCGTTGGTCAAGCTTCCCAGCCTCGACCTCTATCGTCCTGAAGATCCTTTCCGGCGCAGCCGACCATTCCGGGATCCGATCGACCTGGCCGAATTCGGGATCATGTGCGTCGCGGGCTTTCCCGAGCCTCTGACCTTCAGCCTGCGCGCTTGGCGAGCGGTCGCTCGACGGGCGGACGAATTCGACGTAGTCCATGACAACCAGTGCCTCGGCTACGGATTGTTGCCGCTTCAGCACCGGATCCCGCTGGTTGCCACGATCCACCATCCGATCGCAGTCGACGCGCGGCTCGAGCTGCGGGAGGCCGATCTGGCCCGCCGCCTAAGTCTCCGACGCTGGTACGGGTTCGTCCGCATGCAAGGCCGCGTGGCACGGCGGCTTCGCCGGCTGATCACGGTCTCGACGACCGCCCGGGACGGGATCGCGCTTGAGATGCGGGTCGACCCTGCACGGATCGCGGTCGTCCATAACGGCGTGGACACCGATTGCTTCCAGCCTCGCCCGGACACCCGGCGAATCGCCGGCCGTGTTGTCGCGACCGCCAGCGCCGACATGCCCTTGAAGGGTTTGCGGCCGCTCCTGGAGGCGATGGCACGCCTCCGGCGTCACCAGCAAGCGGACCTGGTCGTAGTCGGGAAACCGAAGGCGAATGGTTCCGTGCCACACCTGTTGCGCGAGTTGGGCCTGGAGGGATCGGTACGGTTCGTGAACGGGATCCCAGCTGCGGACCTGGTGCGCCTCTATGCCGAGGCTGAGGTTGCGGTGGTGCCGTCGCTCTATGAAGGCTTCTCGTTCCCGGCCGTCGAGGCGATGTCCTGTGGCGTACCACTGGTTTCGACGACGGGCGGTGCGCTGCCTGAGGTCGTCGGCCGCGACGGCGACGCTGCCCTACTCGTGCCGCCCGGTGACGCCGACGCGCTCGCCCGCGCGATCGGGCGAGTTCTCGAGGACGACCGGCTGGCGGCTCGGCTCGGCGATCACGGCCGGCGGCGCGTCCTACGTCTCTTCAGCTGGGATCGAGCGGCGCGGTCAACGGTTGAGCAGTACCGGAGAGTCATGACTCGTTGCTGACGCTGGACTTCGACCGGCTCAAGTTGGTGCCCGGCGAACGGGTTCTCGACCTCGGCGCGGGCACCGGCCGCCACTCCTTCGAGGCATACCGACGGGGTGCGGCAGTCACGGCACTAGATCTCGACGCAGCTTCCCTGGAGAACGCCTCGGCAGTCCTCGGAGCGATGGCGGCAGCCGGCGAAGCACCGGCAGCTGGGTGCTTTGAGACGGTCGTCGGCGACGCGCTGCGGATTCCGTTTCCCGACTCAGCCTTCGGCGGTGTGATTGCGTCGGAGGTGCTCGAGCACATCCCCGAGGACGGCCGGGCGATCGAGGAGATCGCCCGAGTTCTGCAGCCCGGCGGTTGGGCCGTGGTAACGGTCCCCCGCTGGTTCCCGGAGCGGATCTGCTGGCTGCTTTCGACCGAGTACCACGGCAACGAGGGCGGGCACGTGCGGATCTACCGAGGCTCCGAGCTGCGCGCCAAGCTGGCCGCTGCGGGTCTGGAGACGACCGGCGCCGGCCATGCCCATGCGCTGCACGCACCCTACTGGTGGCTCAAGTGCGCCGTTGGTTGTCGCAACGACGACGCCCTGCTGCCGCGCCTTTATCGCCGCCTGTTGGAGTGGGACATCGTCAAGCGGCCGCGGGCCACGCAGCTCCTCGAGCGCTGGCTCAATCCGATCCTCGGCAAGAGCCTCGTGCTGTACCTCAGCAAGCCTTGATCTCGCCACTTTCGGACAGCGACTCCCTCACGCCGGCGGAGCTGGCCGAGACCTCGCACTGGATAAGGTCCGTGCAGGGACTCGATGGCGGGATTCCCTGGGACCTCGGCCAGCAGCTCGATCCCTGGGACCACGTCGAGGCGGCCATGGGACTCGATGTTGCCGGCGCGCATGAGGCCGCCGCCGCTGCCTATCGATGGTCGCGCGCGCGGCAGCGCACAGACGGGTCGTGGGCGGCGGGCTATCGCGGCGACCAGGTCTGCGCCGACTTCGTCGACGTGAATTTCTGCGCCTACATTGCGACCGGGACCTGGCACCACTTCCTGGTCACGGGGGACACCGAATTCCTTCGCTGCATGTGGCCGACCGTGGTCGATGCGATCGACTTCACCATCGCCCAGCAGACAGGGGACGGAACGGTCAACTGGGCTCTCGACGCGAACGGCAAGGCCTGGCCGCAGCCCCTGCTCACGTCGTGTTGTTCGATCTATCTAAGTCTCCGGTCGGCGATGCGAATCGCCGAAGAGTTGGGGTTCGCCTGTGCGTCATGGCAGCGCGGCGCCGCCCGGTTGGGGATCGCCATTCGGCAGCGGCCGAGAGCGTTCCTGCCAAAGCATCGCTATGCGATGGATTGGTACTACCCGGTCCTCGCCGGACTACTCGACGCGCCCGCAGCCGTGCGCCGCATCGAACGCTGCTGGGACGTGTTCGTAGTCGAAGGCGCCGGTGTCAGGTGCGTCTCCGACCGACCCTGGGTGACGGTCGCGGAGACCTGCGAGCTGGTCGTGGCGTTGACTGCCTTGGGATGGGCGGATGAGGCCGCACGCCTCTTCGATTGGGTGAGGCAGCAGCGGTGCTCGGATGGTTCCTACTGGACCGGCTTCACGGTGCCGGATGGCGTCCCCTGGCCTGAAGAACGGACGACCTGGACGGCAGGCGCGGTACTTCTGGCGGCAGCCGCACTCGACGGTGACGACGCGGTCACGGGGCTCTTCCGCTTACAAGACCCGGCGCAGGATCCGTAGGCTCCCCTCCTCGCCGGCGGGGGTGAAGGCGCCCTCTTGTAGAGCGCGGCTGTAAATCAGGTAGGGGGGCCGGCCACCGCCGGCGGGGTCAGGAAACACGTCGTGGATGGCAAGGATGCCGCCCACCCGAACGTGGCGCGACCAACCGTCGAAGTCGGCGTCAGCGGCCGCCTGGCTGTGACCGCCGTCGATGAATACGAGCCCCAGCGGAGTTCCCCAATGGGCGGCCACAACTTCGGACTCGCCGATGATGCCGACCACGGCAGCATCGAGGCGCGCGTCGCTGATCGCCTGCCGGAAGCAGGGCAGGGTGTCCACCTTGCCTCTGTCGTTGACGAGGTTCGGATCGTGGAACTGTTGGCCTGGCTGCTGCTCCTCGGAACCGCGATGGTGATCGATCGAATAGAGGATCGTGGCGCGCTCGAGGGCGGCCGCCCCCAGATAGATGGCTGACTTTCCGCAGTAGCTGCCGATCTCCAGGAGCGGTCCAATGACGGCGCCCTGCAGCCCTGCGGAGTAGAGCGCCAGACCCTCCCCCGCCGGCATGAACCCTGGCGTGCGTTCGGCTGCCGCTCGGAGTGTCGGATTCAAATTCCACTTCTCCGGTCGGTCAGAGAACTGCGAGCGCCACCTGGTTGTGCAGGGCAAGGCCTCGCTGGGTCGGACGAACGGTCTTGTCGTTTCGGGTGATCAGGCCGGCGGCAGCGAGGTCAGCGAGCGCGGCCTCGAAGCCAGCCGGCGCTTCCAGACCGTCCACCGTCCGCAGTCCGAGCAGTATCCGTTCCGCTGCCGTCCTGTGCGGATCGAGAGTTTCGCCATCCTCGACGAAGGCGGCGGAGGAGATGTATTCCTGTGGCCGCGCCAAGTTCCACCAGCGTCGCGAGGAATCCGCTGAGCGGCCGTAGGAATGAGCTCCACACCCGGCTCCGTACACGGGTTTGCACTGCCAGTACGACTGGTTGTGCTTCGACTCGGAGCCGGGGCGGCTCCAACTCGAAACCTCGTACCGACGGTAGCCGGCGCCAGTGAGCTCGGACTGGCACATCTCCATCAACTCCCACTGCGCGTCGCCGTCGACCGCGGGGAGCAGACCCTTCTTGAGCCGCCGGTGCAACGGCGTCCCCTCTTCGAAGGTCAGGCAATAGCACGACAGGTGTTCCGGTTCGAGTGCGATCGCCTGCCGCAGGGTTGATCGCCACGACTCCGCCGTCTGGAAGGGCACCGCGTAGATCAGGTCGAGGCTCAGGTTCGCGAAGCCGGCCTCGCGCGCTTGCCGGATCGCCCGGCGAGCCTGGGTCCCGTCGGTACGCCGCTCGAGGACGGCTAGTGCCCGGGGGTCGAACCCCTGGACGCCGATGCTCAGGCGGTTGACCCCGGCCTCTCGCCAGGCCTCCAGCTTGGGCGGGTCGGTGGATGCGGGATTCGCCTCCAGGGTGATCTCCGCGTCTGCTTGGAGGCCGAAAAGGGATCGGATCCGGCCGAGCAGGCCGTGGATCGACTCGGCGGGCGTCAGGCTGGGTGTGCCACCGCCGAAGTAGACGGTTGCCAAGGGACCAAATGGATATCGCTCGGCGGCGTAGCCAAGCTCGCGCTCGAGAGCCTCGACGTAGGGCTGCATCAAGCCATCGAGGCGGGCGTATGCGTTGAAGTCGCAGTAGCCGCATTTGTGTCGGCAAAACGGTAGGTGGACGTAGAGGTGGCGGAAAGGGTCCATGTTAAGAAGCTCGCCGAGGAGTGGGTACACGGGCGTGAAGGTCACCGATACAGCTTTTCGAGCTCCGTCTCGACCAGCTCCACGAGCTCTCCGATGGTCGCGCTGTCGAAGGCGAGGCTTATGCCAGCAGCCTTGAACAGCTCGGGCAGCGGCCGGGTCGATCCGAGACCGAGCGCGTGACGGTAAGCCTTGAGCGCTGAGGCCTGGTCGCGCATCGCGTTACGCCAGACCTGGAGCGCTCCCAACTGGGCGATGCCGTACTCGATGTAGTAGAAGGGCACCTCGAAGATGTGCAGCTGCTGGTACCAGCGGGCGATCCATTCGGGACGCAGGTCGGAATAGTCGACGCCGCGCTCGTAGCGCTGCCGGAGATCCATCCAGGCCGCATCGCGAGCGTCGGCTTCGGCGCCCGCTGGATCGGTGTAAATCCAGTGCTGGAAGGCGTCGACCGTCGCACAGTGGGGAAAGAACAGGATTATCGCTTCGAGGTGGTCGACCCGGGCGCGCCGGTAGTCCTCCTCGTTGTAGTAGCCGCCTCGTTCGCTGCTCCAAAAGGGGGCCGAGAGGAGCTCCATCGCCATCGATCCAACCTCGGCCATCTCCATGCCGGGCCAGCGCTGGCAGAAGAGCAGCTCATGTCCGAACTGCTCGAAGCCATGAAATGAGTGACCCGCCTCGTGGACCAGGGTCACAACGTCGTCGGCGATGCCTGACGCGTTCATGAAGATCAGGGGCCGCCGCCGTTTGGACAGCTCGGTCATATAGCCACCCGGAGCCTTGCCTCTACGGCTCTGCAGGTCGAGCAAACCTTCGTCCTGCATCGTCCTGAAGTAGCCGCCAAGGATCGGATCGACCTGGCTGAAGACGGATACGCCCTTGGCGATGAATTCATCGGCGGACTCGAACGGACGCAATGGTGGCCTGCCCTCCGGGTCGGCGCCGACGTCCCAGGGACGGAGTGCGTCAAAGCCCATCTTCTGCCGCCGCCGGTCGAGGATACGGGCCGCGGCGGGCACCACTTTCTCCTCGACTGCCGCGTGGAACGCGTAGCAATCATCGGGTGTGTAGTCAAAGCGGTGCTTCTCGACGTGGATGTAGTCGCGGAAGTTCTTGAAGTCCGCGTTTCGGGCAATCTGCTGGCGCACTTGGTACTGCTCGCTGAAGAGGGCGGCAAGCTGGTCGCGGCAGTCCACGTAGGGTTTGCGGTGCAGCCGCCAGGCCTTCTCGCGGACCTCGCGATCGGCGTCCAACATGAACGGTCGCAGGCGCGGAAGCGGGATCTGCTCGCCCTGCCACTCGACCGTCATCGAGCCGGTGATCTTCTGGTACTCGGCATTGAGCCGCTCGACCTCTGCGTTGAGGGGAACGTTCTCCTCCCGGAAAATCGCGTTGGTGGTCCGGAAGCGACGGAGTGACTCCTCCAGCTCGGGAGCGGTGTAGCCGACCTCGAGCAGACGGCGGCTCAAGCGGACCCGCTGCTCGGCGGCGTTGGGCTCGATCTCGGTCTGGAAGCGGAGATTGTCAGCCTCTTTTTGGGGATCACCGGTGTCGCAGGTGTAGTCGAAGTAGGTCTGCTCCCGAGCCTCGCCGAGGAGGTCCTCGAAGTCCGACCAATCCCGCAACCACTGACTGGCGTTTTCGAGCGTCAGGGGATGGAAAAAGAGGTCGTTGTAGATCGGCAGGATCTCGTCCCAGGTGAGCTTCGCCAACTCTCTCGACGATTCCGGCAGAGCGATCATGCGGACTCCTTCCATACGTTCTTGTGACCGGTCCTTGGCAACTCCGCACAGGGAGCGATGCCGGTCTTGTTGCTGCTCCTAACCTACCCGTACTTCAAGCCTTGAGGTCTGCCGCCACAGCGCCCGAGACCTCCAGCAGCCGCTGCGGCGTGACTGCAAACACGGAATCCGGCCGGCCCGCCGCTGCCCAGACGACGTCGAACTGGAGGAGGTCGCGATCGATGTAGACGGCCAGTGGCTGGGCGTGCCCGAAAGGCGGTACTCCGCCGATCGCGTAGCCGGTCGCCACCCGTGTGGCCTCCGCGTCCGCCTTGGCGACGGGCTCGCCGGCCAGCCGGCCCAGACAGACAGGGTCAAGCCGGTTCGAACCGCTGACCAGCGCCACGACAGGGTGGCCGGCGGCAGTGAATACGAGCGACTTGACGATCTGGCCCAGCGAGCAGCCGATTGCGCGCGCCGCGTCGTCCGCGGTCCGGGTGCCCTCCGGGAACCGCCTGACCTCGAACTCGTCGAGCAGCTCGGTCAGCCGGGTGGCCATGTCAGCTGCCGTCCACCGAGGACGTGGAGATGCACGTGGTAGACCGTCTGCCCGGCGTTCGGTCCCTGGTTGAAGACCAGTCGGTAGCCCCCCTCCGCGATGCCGCGCTCACGGGCGAGCCTGTGCGCGGCGGCGAGGATGCGCCCGAGGAGGTAGTCGTCATCGAGCTCGGAGATCGTCTCCACGTGGTTTCGTGGCACGACCAGGAAGTGGACCGGCGCCTGCGGGTTGAGATCCGCGAAGGCGATGACGTCATCATCGCGGTAGAGGGCTTTGAACTCCGGATCGGCGATCAGCCGGCAGAAGATGCAGCTCGCCAACTAGCGCTCCGCCATTCCTTACTAGTCCAGTGACAGAACAGCCATGAAGGCGTCCTGCGGGATCTCGACCGAGCCAACCCGCTTCATCCTCTTCTTGCCCTCCTTCTGCTTCTCGAGCAGCTTTCGCTTGCGGCTGATATCTCCGCCATAGCACTTGGCGATCACGTCCTTGCGGAGGGCCGAGACGGTCTCCCGGGCGATCACCTTACCGCCGATGGCCGCCTGGATCGGGACCTCGAAGAGCTGCCGGGGGATGATCGTCTTCAGCTTCTCCACCAGCCGCCGCCCCTGGCCGGCCGCCTTGTCGCGGTGGACGATCATCGACAGCGCGTCAACCGGGGTGCCGCCCACCAGCACGTCCAGCTTCACCAGCTCGGCGGCGCGGAAACCAATCACGTCGTAGTCCATCGACGCGTAACCCTTGGAGCGCGACTTGAGTGCGTCGTAGAAGTCGTGGATGATCTCCGCGAGCGGTATCTCGTACTCCAGAACGACGCGTCCACCAACCTGGTGCTCGAGGTTGCGAAAGGTTCCCCGGCGCTCCTGGCAGAGCTCCATCATGGCGCCCAGGTAGAGGCTCGGGACGATTATCGAAAGGCGCACATAGGGCTCCTCGATGTGCTCGATCGCGCTCACGTCGGGGAGCATCGACGGGTTGTCGATCTCGATCAGCTCGCCCTTCTTCAACAGGACGCGATAGGCCACCGTTGGCGCTGTGGTGATCAGCTCGAGGTCGAACTCCCGCTCCAGTCGTTCCTGGACGATCTCCATGTGGAGCAGGCCGAGAAAGCCGCAGCGGAAGCCGAAACCGAGGGCGGCTGAATTCTCCGGCTCGTAGACCAGCGAGGCATCGTTCAGCTGGAGCTTCTCGAGCGCCTCCTTCAGGTCCATGTAGTTCTCCGACACGGTCGGAAAGAGGCCGGCATAGACCATCGGCTTGACGGCCCGATAGCCGGGGAGCGGCGCCGGGGCCGGGCGATCGGCAGAGGTGACGGTGTCCCCCACGCGCGCGTCCGCGACATTCTTGATGGCGGCGGTGAAGTAGCCGACCTCTCCCGTGCTCAGGTTCTCGAAGGGACGCATGGAAGGGGAGAAGACGCCGACCTCGTCGACCTCGTGGACACTGCCAGTGTTCATCATCCGGACCCTCATGCCGGGCGCGATCGCACCGTCGACGACCCGGATGTAAACGATCACGCCCCGATAGGCGTCGTAGTGAGAGTCGAAGACGAGGGCGCGAAGCGGTGCGTCGACCGTCCCGCTGGGAGGCGGGACGGTGCTGACCACCGCCTCCAGGATCTCCCGCGTCCCCAGGCCCATCTTGGCTGAAGCAAGGATCATCCGCTCCCGGGGAATCCCGGTCACCTCGGCGATCTCCTCGGCGACCAGCTCCGGCTGGGCTGCATCCAGGTCGATCTTGTTGATCACCGGCACGATGACCAGGCCGGCCTCCACCGCGTGGTAGAGGTTGGCCAGGGTCTGGGCCTCGATCCCTTGGGCCGCATCGACGACCAGCAGCGCACCCTCACACGCCGCGAGGGAGCGGGAGACCTCGTAGGCGAAGTCGACGTGGCCGGGGGTGTCGATCAGGTTGAGCTCGTAGGTCTCCCTGTCGGTGGCCGGGTAGCTCAGGCGGACGGCCTGCAGCTTGATCGTGATACCCCGCTCCCGCTCCAGGTCCATGGTGTCCAGGACCTGGGCCTGCAT
>JALZAP010000275.1 GCA_030948245.1 Candidatus Dormiibacterota bacterium
GAGGTCGTTGACGATGTCGAAGGTCGCGTCCACGCCCGCCGGCTGCTGGGTCGGCTGCAGGCGCTCCTGGAACTTCCAGCTGGCCGGGTAGCACCAGGCCCAGCCGAACTGGACCTCGTCGATGCCATGGTCGGTCCCGGGACACTTGACACCTTGGCCCTCGGTCCGGATGGTGGGCACCGGGGCCGGCTTCGCGGGCGTGAGCGAGCAGCCTGCAAGTGGCAGGATCGCCAGAACCGCCACCAGCAACTGGAGCCGCAATTCGCGGCGAGTTTAACCCAGCCCTACGTCAAAGCCCCGTCATGGGGGCGGAAAGCTACGACAATCCCCCGATGACCACCGATTTCATCTCGGTGTATTCGTGGTAGGCCTCCACCCCGTGCTCCTTGCCGAAGCCGGATTGCTTGGTGCCGCCGAAGGGAAGCTCGTCGTAAGCGATCTGGACCGAGTTCACCCACGTGTAGCCGGCCTCGATCTCGTAGATGGCCCGGAAGGCGGAAGCCATGCTGCCGGTCCAGATCGAGGAGCCCAGGCCGAAGGGTGAGTCGTTGGCGAGGCGGATCGCCTCGTCGAGGTCCTTCACCATCACCACCGGCAGCGCCGGCCCGAAGACCTCCTCGGTCAGCATCCGGCTGCCCGCGGGAACGTCGGCGAGCACGACCGCGTTCAGGAAGTTGCCCTTGTCGAAGCCCTCTCCCTCCGGCCGGCCCCCGCCGTGGACGATCCGGGCGCCCTTCTCGAGCGCGTCCTTCACCTGCGACTCCACCTCGGCCCGCTGGGTCGAGGTGTGCATCGGGCCCATCCGGCTGGCGGGGTCGAGCCCGTTGCCCGGCTTCATCTTGGCGGCCTGGACGCCGAGCTTCTCGAGGAAGGCGTCGTAGACCGACTCCTCGACGAAGATCCGCTTGGTCGCCAGGCAGGCCTGGCCGCAGTTGAAGAAGCGGCCGACCCGGACGGCCACCGCCGCAGCGTCGAGGTCGGCGTCGGCGAGCACGATGCAGGGATCGCTGCCGCCCAACTCGAGGGTGATCTTCTTGAGCTGCTCGGCCGCCCTCGCCATCACCTTCTTGCCGGTTGGCGTGGAGCCGGTGAGGCCGACCTTGCGGATCAGCGGGTGGGTGACGATGGCGTCCCCCGTCCCCGTTCCCAGGACGACGTTGACGACGCCTTCGGGAAGCCCACCGTCGAGCAATGCCTGGACGCAGGCGAGGGTCGAGAGCGGCGTCGAGCTGGAGGGCTTGAGGACGACGCAGTTGCCCGCCGCGATCGAGGGGGCGACCTTGTTGGCGGCCAGTGTCAGGGGGAAGTTCCAGGGCACGATCGCACCGGTGACCCCGATCGGCCGCCGCACGACCAGCCCGGTGAGCTTGGTCGAGGCCAGATTGACATGCTCGCCGTGCACCTTGTCGGCGAGATCGGCGAACCAGGCGATGTTATCCGCGAAGCGCTCCGCCTCGATCTTCGACTCGAGCAACGTCTTGCCTTGCTCCTTGGTCAGCAGCGGTGCGATCTCCTCGACCTTGGTGTGGGCGTGGGTCGCGGCCTTATGGAGGATCTTGGCCCGCTCGGCGGGGGCCAGCCGGCCCCAGCCTTCCTGTGCCTTCGCCGCCGCCTTTGCCGCCCGGTCAACGTCCTCCGGGCCGCCGGCAGGGACCTTGTCGACGACCTCGCCGGTGGCCGGGTTCATCACGTCGTAGGTCTCGCCGGAGGCGGCCTGAACCCGCTGCCCCTCGATGATCATCGTGGCCATTCAACAACTCCAATGGAAAATGCTCGGCTGCCGACTCGGATTTAATTATGGGATGGCTGTGAATCTCACCAAGGATCGCGGCGTGGGCGTCATCACGCTGGACCGGCCGCCCGCCAACAGCTACGACATCGTCTTCGCCCGCGAGCTCGGCGCCGCCATCGACGACGCGCGGGTCGACGAGGAGATCGGAGCCGTCGTCCTCCGCAGCGCCAGCGAGAAGTTCTTCTCCGCCGGAGCCGACGTCGGCGCTTTCCAGAAGGGAAGCGCGCGTCAGCGCTGGATGACCGTGCTCCTCATGCACGAGGTCCTCCGCAAGATGGAGACGACTCCGCTGATCTTCATCGCCGAGATCGCCGGGCACGCCCTCGGCGGCGGACTCGAGATCGCTCTCGCCTGCGACTTCCGCTTCGCCGCCAACGGCGACTACAAGCTCGGCCTGCCGGAGGTCAACCTCGGCCTCTTCCCAGGCAACGGCGGCACTCAGCGCCTGCCCCGACTGGTCGGCAAGTCGAAGGGCCTCGAGCTGATCGTCAAGGCCCGGACCTTCTCAGCTGAGGGGGCGGAGAAGCTGGGCGTCGTCGACCGCCTGTTCGACAACCCGGAGAAGCTGCGGGAGATGACCCTCGAATACGCCGCCGAGCTTGCCGCTGGGCCCCGCGAGGCGATCGGCCGGGCAAAGGTGACCACCCAGCTGGGTTACGATGCGCCGCTCGACCTCGGCAACGCCCTGGAGCGGGAGGCGATCGGCCGCGTCTTCGCCTCCGACGACGCCGCGGAGGGGATCGCGGCCTTCTTCGAGAAGCGCAAGCCGGACTTCAAGGGGCGCTAGCCCCCCCGCCGACTCGCGGCGAGTGTGATATCGAGGCAAGTTGGACGCCAGACGCCGCGAGCCTACGCAAGGCCAGGTTATCCGCGGCGCGTCCAGAATCCGTCCGGGTCGTACTTGCCGATCTGGGCAAGCTCCGCCGCGGTTGGAGCGGGCGTTTCCGTGACGTCCGCCGAGAGCTGGAGATCCCAGCCGGTCTCAGCTCGGACCTCGTCCACCGTGTGCCCCGGGTGGACGGTAGCGAGGAACGCCTCCCCGCCCTCCGCGGGAAACCGGAACACCCCGAGCGTGGTCACGATCGCCGACGGCCCTCCCCCCGGCAGTCCGGTCCGCTTCCGCCAGCCCGGGGTGCCGTCGCCGTGCCCGGGCGAGGTCACGTAGGACACCCGTTCGACCAGGCGACGCTTCTCGTGGTTCAGCAGTGTGACCCAGCGCCGGGAGAGGATCGCAATGTCCGCCCCTCCTCCACTTCCCGGCAGCTTCACCGACGGCCGCTTCGAATCCCCGATATAGGACGTGTTGAGGTTGCCGAAGCGGTCGACCTCGGCGCCGCCGATGAAGCCGAGGTCGACCAGGCCCTGGGCGAGGA
>JALZAP010000022.1:0-841 GCA_030948245.1 Candidatus Dormiibacterota bacterium
CGTCCGGCGGCTGGATGGCCTGACCGTCATCAACAGCGGCAGCCTCAGCCTCTCCCTGGATGGCGACGTGCGGGCAACCTATGCCGTCATCGCGGACGGGAACGTGGAGCATCAGAGGATTGCCTACGACGTGGAGCGAGTGGCGGCCGAGATGCTCGCCTTGGACTATCCGCACGCCCTCACCTATGCCGAATGGTTGCGGACCGGTACCTGGCCCACACGGCCAGTCCCCTAGCCTAGGGCAGCGAGGAGACGACGAAGTTGTCGTACTCGGCGCCGTATTCGCCGGTCGCTCCGATCGAGCCGGAGGGGAAGTCGGCCACCGAAGCGGTGAGCGTCCTGGAGTGGCCCTTGCCGGGCTCGGTGACGGCACAGGTGAGGCTGTTGCCCTGGACACTGAAGTCGATGTGGTACCAGGTCGTCCCGTCGAAGGAGTAGCCGTTGCTGCCGATGGTCGACCAGGTACCGCCCGACTCCTTGCCGAGGTAGAGCTGCTGGCCCGCGTCAAGGCCGCAGGCGTAGAAGTTGCCCGCGGATTGGTGACGCGCGACCACCCGCGCGTGGCCGTTGTTCGGGTCGACCTTGATGTCGGCACTGACCGTGTAGTTGGTCCAGGAGGTCGAACCGGCGACCGCGGTCGGGAATCCCGTATTGCCGCCCGGACCCTTGAGGACGTTGTTGCCGGCGTCGACGCCGACCGTGTAGCCGCCGAGCCCGAGCAGGCCCGCCGGCTCGTTGGTCCAACCGGACGGCGGCAGCAGGCCGAGCGCGATGTCCGAGGAGAAGTTGTCCCGATAGAGGACGACCGGCACGTAGGGCGTCGGTGTCGGCGTCGGCACCG
>JALZAP010000022.1:851-11314 GCA_030948245.1 Candidatus Dormiibacterota bacterium
GGGCACGGCGGTCGGGGTCGGCGTTGGAGTGGGAGTGGGCAAGCCGGTGTCGAGGGGCGAAGGCGTGGGCGTTCCGATTGGCAGCTGGGTATCGGTCGGCGTCGGCGTGGGCAAACCGGGGAGTCCGGTCGAGGGCGTCGGTGTCGCGGTCGGCTTCGCGGTTGGGCCGGCACCCGGCTGGGGCTTCGGAGTCGGGATGGCTCCCCCTCCGACGCCGTGCGACGGGGGTGTGCCCGAGGGCCCGGTCGACCCGTCGCCTGAATGCGCGCCAGGAACCGGCGCACCCCCAGTCGACACCGGGCCGGCGACTGGCCCGCTCGCCTTGGCTGCGAGCGGCAGCCAGTCGAGCGGCGCGGGAAGCCAGTCGAGGCCTGCTCCGACGAAGGGGAGCCAGGAGAGCCGCGAGCCGGTGAGCCAGATCAGGCTGCCCGGTCCGCGACCCAGCACGAAGAAGCCGAGCAAGAGGGCGAGAAGCAGGGCCAGAAGGGCGGACGTGATGCGATCCCGGCGGGTTTTCCCGAACCTCCTGCCGGGCCCTGCGCCCAGTCGTATCGTCTCCGTGGCCACTTCGATCTCACTTCGAAACGACGGCGACTCGTGGGAAATCTTGTTTCCTGACGCCGAACTGACGGTAGGGCGTCGGCGAGGCTGCAGCCCTAAGCGGGCGGCACCTCCGATGCCGCCGGGGGCTGCCAGCGGCCATTGCTGTCGAGCTCCTCGGGCGGTGCGCCTTCGGCGAGCAGCCCGGCCAGGTCGAGGCGCCGGTTGCCGAAGGTCAGGTGGCCCTCCGCGTCGCGCGGCCACTCCGACTCGTCGCGATCCCAGCAGAGCTCGAGGCCGTTGCCGTCGGGGTCGTCGAGGTAGAGGGCCTCGTGGGTGCCGTGGTCGTTGACACCCGACAGTGGATAACCCGCCGTGACCAACCGGCGCAGCGCGTCGCCGAGCGCGTCTCGGCTCGGGTAGCGGATGGCCACGTGGTAAAGGCCTGTCGTACCCGGGGGTGGAGGGTTGCCGCCCTTCGACTCCCAGGTGTTGAAGCCGAGCGTGTGGTGGTATCCGCCGGCCGCGATGAAGAGGGCGTCGTCGCCCATCCGGACGATGACGTCGAAGCCGAGGACATCGACGTAGAACTGCTTAATCCGCTCGATGTCGGCCGTCTTCAGGTGAACGTGGCCAATGTTCACGCCCGGGTCGATCGGGCGGGGGGCCGCCTCGCGGGGAACGACGCCCGGTTGCTTTTGGGTGGTGCTCATGGTCCGGAAATCTACCCCCTGCGGATCCAGTTCAAGCGCCGCCGGTCGGGCCGGCAAGTTTCCAGGCGAGGATGACGATGTCCGCGGCCGACGCCGCTTCCGCGTTGGAGGCGGCGGCCCTGGCGCCCATCTTCTGGGCCGCTTCGGCTGCGCTGGCCGGTGTTGAGGCGGTCAGGTAGACCTCGTGGCCGCCCCGCACCAGCGACGTTCCGAGGGCCTTCCCGACGTTTCCCGACCCGATGATGGCGACCTTCATTGCGTGCTCCGTGCGATTGGGCTTTGGCCTAGGGGACGGGAAGGCCGAGTGGGACGAGGCCGGCCTCGATCTGCTCGCGGTCGGGCTCCAGGAAGGGCGGCAGCGCCAGGTGCTCTCCGAGGTGCTCCTCGGGCTCGTCGGCGGCGAAGCCGGGGCCATCGGTGGCGATCTCGAACAGGGCACCTCCCGGCTCGCGGAAGTAGATCGACCTGAAGTAGAAGCGATCGATCACCGGGGTAGGTCGCAGGCCGACGCCCGCGATGTGCTCTCGCCAGGCGGCGTGGGTCTCGTCATCAGGCACCCGGAAGGCGACATGGTGAACGCCGCCGCGACCCTGCCGGGCGGGCTCGACCCGGGCCGGCGCCGAGACGATGACCTCGGCGCCCGGTCCGCCCGGGCCAACTTCGAAGAAATGCTCGACACCGCCACCTGGCAGCTCTCCCTCGCCGGAGGAGCGGAAACCCATCGCCCCGACCAGGACGTCGACCGTCGATTCGGGGCGGAAGCTGGTCAGGGTGACGCCGTGAAGGCCCTTGACCTGGTGCTCGGCCGGCACCGGGCTGGCCGCCCAAGGCGCGCCGCCCGGGGCGCCGCCGTCCGCGACGAGCTCCAGCCGCTGGCCTTCCGGATCGGTGAAGGAAAGGTAGGCGCGGCCGTTCCTCTCCGCGATCTCGTCATGGCCAACCCCCTTCTCATCGAGGCGGGCAAGCCACCACTCCAGGGAGGCGTTTCCGGCTATCCGCAGGGCAACCGGAGCGATGCTCCCTGCGCCGGGCTGGTTGGCCGGCGTATGGGGCCAGTCGAAGAAGGTGAGGTCGGTTCCCGGGCTGCCCTTGGCGTCGGCGTAGAAGAGGTGGTAGGCGGAGACGTCGTCCTGGTTGACAGTCTTCTTCACGAGCCGCATGCCGAGGGTTCGGGTGTAGAAGGCGAGGTTCGCCGGGGCGTCGCCGGTGATCGCCGTGACATGGTGGAGGCCGCCAAGAGGTTTCATCTCCATAGGTGCAACCGCAAGCAGGTCGAGCGCCTTCCCCTGGGCACGGCATTCCTCACCACATCTCGCCTCCCCCGGCGAGAACGTAGATGATCGGGCCCACGCCCCAGATGAAGGTGACCAGGATCCAGACCACCTTCTCGATGCCGGTCAGGTTGGCGCGGCCGACGATGTTGATCACACACAGCACCCAGGCGATCGGGTGCAAGAAAATTGCCAGCAGGATTTCGATGAGAAGCTTCATGTCCTCTATTACGGACCCTGCCGCGCGCCGTTACAAGTGATCGTGGTCGGGGCGGTGTAATAGGCTTCCCGACTGGATTGCAAGGAGCTCCCGGCGACCTTCTCTCGACGATCGGCATCTGCATCGCGGCGGCTGCCCTGCTTGCCCTGGTCGGCTGGTGGCTCCGCCAGCCGCTGATCCTCGCCTACCTCCTGACCGGGGTGTTCATCGGTCCCCAGGTCCTCAAGTACGTCGGCGACCCGGCCAGCATCTCGACCGTAGGCGAGATCGGCCTGATCCTCCTTCTCTTCATCATCGGGCTGGAGATCGACCTCAAGAAGCTGGCCTCGGCCGGCGCGCCGGTCCTTCTGACGGGCGGGCTCCAGGTCCCCATCTGCATGGTGCTCGGCCTTGGCTTCTTCTACGCCCTCGGCTTTCGCAGCAACAAGGGCGACTACGCGCTCCTCTACCTCGCCGCCACGATGAGCCTGAGCAGCACCCTGGTGGTGGTCAAGCTGCTCTACGACAAGTTCGAGATCGATACCCTACCGGGCCGCATAACCCTCGGTGTCCTCGTCATCCAGGATCTCTGGGCGGTTGCCATGCTGGCGATTCAGCCCAACCTCGAGAGCCCGACCTTCCTCCCTCTCGCGCTGAGCCTGTTGAAGGGCGCGGCGCTGGTGTTGATCGGCCTGGTCGTTGCCAAGAACCTGCTTCCGCATCTCTTCCGCGCGGTGGCCAAGGCGCCCGAGCTGGTGCTCGTCAGCGCGCTCGCCTGGTGCTTCTTCCTGGCGGCGATCGCCAGCCTCATCGGGCTCTCCCGAGAGATGGGCGCGCTGATTGCCGGGATCAGCCTCTCGACCTTTCCCTACAGCCTCGACGTGATCGCCAAGGCCACCAGCATCCGCGACTTCTTCGTGACCCTCTTCTTCGTGGCGCTGGGAATGCAGATCCCGGTGCCCTCGGTCCGCGTGGTGCTGCTGGCCCTGGCCGCCTCCGGGTTCCTGATCCTGAGCCGGCTGCTGGTCGTCCCGCCGATCCTTTATGCGCTGCGGCTGGGCCACCGGACCAGCCTCATCCCCGCCATCAACCTGGCCAACATAAGCGAGTTCTCGATCGTGATCGCCTCGCTTGGCCTGGTCCGCCATCAGGTTACGGCCGACCTGGTGACGATCGTGATCCTCACCTTCGCCATCACCTCGGTCGTATCGACCTACATGATCAACTCCAATCACCGTGTCCAGCAGGTGCTTGGGTCGGTCCTCAAACGGGTCGGGGTGCGCGACCTCGAGGCTGCCGGCGCAGCCGTCGAGGGACCGGCCGAGAAAAGTCACTCCGTCGTCTTCCTGGGCTTCTTCCGGGACGCCAGCTCGATTCTCTACGAGCTCGAGAAGGGAGCCGGTGAGTCGGATGCGGAGGGCAGGGACTTCCTCTCCGAGGTCCTCGTCATCGACTTCAACCCGCGCGTCATCCAGGAGCTGCGCCGGCGCGGAGTCGACTGCACCTACGGCGACATCGCCCACATCGACACCCTCCACCACGCCGGCATCGAGGAGGCGCAGCTGATCTTCTCCAGCATCACCGACGACATCCTCCGCGGTACGACCAACCTGAGGCTCATGCGCAGCATCCGGCGGCTCAACCCGACCGCCAAGGTGGTGCTGACATCCGAGCACATCAAGCAGGCGACCGAGCTCTATGAAGAGGGCGCCGACTTCGTCTACGTCCCCCGCCTCTACTCCGCGATCGCCATCGCCGGGATCCTGAAGGAGGCCCTCCGCTCGGGTTTCCCGAGCAGCCGGGTGGACGCCATGGCCGTGCTCCAGGCGCGGCACGAAGTCCTCGACTGAAGCTCGCTTGATCAACCGCAGAAGTGGCGGCTGGTGGGAGGTGCCGGCCGTCGCCACGGCAGCGCTCCTGGGCCTGGTGCTCCGGCTCAGCGACTACCGGACCATTCCCTGGACCGCGCCCAACCCGGACGAGTGGAATTGGGAATGGGCCGGGCTGAGCCAGCTGCAGGGGATGCCCTCGACCGGCTGGTCGCTTTTCTGGAAGGCCTATCCGGCCGCGGTGCGGGCGGCGCCCCCGCCACCCTTCAACCAGCCCCTGGTACACCCCTACATCGACGCCCCGCCGCTCTTCAGCTGGCTGGTCGGAGGGATCGCGTGGCTGGACGGCGACCGGACGCTGAACGACGTCCTCCACGACCCGGGACCGCGCCTGCTGGGGATCGGCCTGAGCATTGGCGCGCTGCTTCTCGCCTACCTGCTCGGCCGGCTGGTGGTCGGCGTCGTGCCCACCCTGATCGGCGTCTGGCTGATGGCCGTAGCCCCCATCCCGGTCCTCCTCGATCGGCTGGTAGCGGCCGAGCAGCTTCTCGCGGTGCTTCTGCTCGCTGCGCTGCTGGCGATCTTCCGCCTCCGCCGAGCTCCCCACGACCGGCGCTGGCTGGCCCTTCTGCTCGCCTGCTGCCTGCTCGCTCCGGGCATCAAGGCGCCGGGCCTGGCGATCGGCGCCTCGGCTGTCTTTCTCTTCGTTGCCCGGCGCCAGTTCTGGCTCGCCGCGCTGGCCGGCGGGGCAGCGCTGGTGGGTGAGGTCGCCGTCCTCGCGTATACCGCCAGCCTCGACTGGCAGAGCTACAGCGGCGAGGTCAGGATCCGTGCCAGCCAGCTGAGCGGGCTGACCGCCTACCGCTTCATAACCAACACGACCGGGTTCGACAACCAGCAGGCATGGGACGGCTGGTGGCTGCTGGGCTGGCTCGGACTTGCCGAGCTGATCGGCCGGCGCCGCGGCGATTGGGACCTGCTGACCGTGCCGGCGATCGTCTATCTATTGGCGATGCTTGGCCTCGCCGCCGAGTACAGCAGCGGCTACGGCTGGTACCGCCTGACAGTGATCCCGATCATCTATCTCTCCGCCGGCCGGTTCCTCTGGCTCGCCGCCATGGAGCTCTCCTGGCAGAGGTTGGCCCTGGCGGCGGCGCTCGCCATCGCCACCGCGGCCAACTTCGCGGTTTCCCTGGACGTCAAGTTCAGTCCGATTCTGATGGGCGGCGTGGTGCTTCTCGCCGTGCTCCCCGCCCTCGCCGTGGTGGTGCGCCCGGAGGTCCGCTCCTGGGCGCGGTCGGGCGCCTTCGCGCTGCTCGTCCTGCTGGCTCCGCTTAGCCTCCTCGAGGTCGCCAACCTGGGTGCGATCTACGGGCACTGAGGAGCAGTACAGGGTTCAGAGCATCTTCACGAACCAGCGTGAAGATCTCGGTGCTCGATGCCACCGCATTAGTATCTCTGGGCGATGCTTGGGGCCTGATGCCGCCGCTCTTGTTCGTGCACGGCGCCTGGCATGGTGCCTGGTGCTGGGAGGAGCATTTCCTCCGCTACTTCGGCGACCGCGGCTGGCCTGTCAAGGCGATCGACCTGCGCGGCCACGGCAGCGCTCCGGGTCGTGAGCGGCTGCGCTGGACCCGGGTCTCCGAGTATGTCGCCGACGTCGCCGAGGCGGCCGCCGCGATGCCCGAGCCACCGGTCCTGATCGGTCACTCGATGGGCGGCCTGGTCGTTCAGAAATACCTGGAAAGCCATACCGCACCGGCCGCGGTGCTGCTCGCCTCGGTGCCGCCCGCCGGGGCGCTGCTGGCCACCCTCCGCGTCTTTTCCCGCCATCCAATCCGCTTCCTCAAGAGCAACCTGACGATGAGTCTGTGGCCGATCGTGGCGACGCCCGATCTTGCCCGGGAGATGTTTTTCTCCGGTGCGATGGGCGAGTTCGAGGTCAGGCGGCTCCAGGACCGGCTGCAGGACGAGTCCTACCTCGCCTACCTCGACATGGTCGCCTTCGCCCTGCCCGAGCCGGCACTGGTAACCAAGCTCCCGATGCTGGTTGTCGGTGGGCGCGAGGACCGCGTCTTCTCGCCGCGCGAGGTGGAGCGCACGGCGAAGGCCTACGGCGCCGACCTCGCCATCTTTCCCGACCTGGCCACGACCTGATGCTGGGACCCGGCTGGCAGGTGGTGGCGGGCCATACCGACGCCTGGCTGCGGCGCAACCTACTGGGCGGTCTCCATGTCGATCAAGCCCTTCCAGCGAGCCTGGCGGTCGGCCCAGCGATAGACGAGGTAGCCGATGACGATCGTTCCGGCGGTCGCGAGGGCGAGCCGAAGCAGGACCTCACCGTCGGAGAGGGTGGGGAACATCTCGTAGACGCGACCGTGAAGGATCGCCCGGCGGGCAAGCTCAAGCCAGTAGGCAAGCGGCGAGAGCGAGGCCAAAAAGGCTAGCGGTCCCGGAAGGACGGAGATCGGAAAGATGGCACCCGAAAAGATGTAAAGGACCTGGGCCATCATCTCCCCATAGCCGTAGGAGTCGCGCCCGGCGAGGAGGATCAGGCTGAGGGTGATGGAGAAAGCCATCACGGAGATGAAGGCGAACAGGCAGGCGATCGCCAGCAGCCCGTAGTTGACCGCTAACGGATTGATCGGCAGCCGGAGCCCGAACGTGCCGACGACGAGCACGATCAGCACCGAGGCCGCGGCGCTGGTGAGCTTGGAGCTCGCCCGGCCGACCAGGAAGATCGGAAAGCGAAGCGGCGCGAGGTAGGCGTACTTCAGCATCCGGAAGCGGCCGCGATCCTCCAGGATGCCGAGCGCGAAATCACTTACCCCCTCGGTGACGAACGCCCAGAAAGCGACCCCGATGAGCAGGAAGCCGAGGTAGGTCCGGGTGTCGGCACGGCCGCCGGTGATGACCGTGTACATCACGACCAGGATCAGCGCGCCCGAGATCGGGCGGATGATCGTGTAGATGACGAAGGGCACCGGGCGCGTCCAGTTGCTGGACACCGCCCAGCCGAGGCGCACGGCGGTGGAGTAGCCGGCCCAGGTCTGCTTGAGGGCTAGTGCCATGAGCCTGGGGTTCGGTGAGGATTCGCCCGCGGCCGGGCCATGTTCGTCGAATTGCGGAGTCCTGGCATTACGACCATTTCGAGATCAATTTCCCGTCCCGCCGTGCGCGCGTCTCCATGTAGCGGAGCGACGCGTAGGCCAGGAAGGCGAAGAGGGGGACCTCGAGCGCCACTATCAGGGTCTCCAGCCCCGGATCGAGAAAGCGCGGCGTGCCCGGCAGCAGGAACTGCCGCATCGCGTCCAGGCCGAGGGTGACCGGTACGAGCGAGGCGATCCCGCCGACGTAGGCGCCTAGGGCGTGAACCGGAAAGTAGAGGCCGCTCAGGAAGTTGACCGGCTCCTGGAGGGCGTCGCCGACGTGCCAGGCCTCGCGGGAATAGAAGAGGAAGAGGCTCGCCAGCAGCATCCCCATGCCGTAAAGGGCGGCAAGGGTCAAGAGGAAGACTCCCAGCGCCGGAAGGAGGCCGCTCGCGGTGTAGGTCACCTGGAAGAGGAGCGAGCCGATCAGGACCAGCGCGGCCGCCCGGAGGGTGGTTGCGATCATTGCCCCGCCGGCCATCCCCAGCAGGATCGCCTCGAAGGAGGTCGGCGAGACCGCCATCAGCTCCAGGGTTCCGTTGCCGCGGTCCCAGCTGAACTGGGTGCCCATCGTCCACAGCGTGTTCTGCCAGAAGGAGAGCATCCCGCCTCCCAGCACGACGAAGCCGAGGTACTGGTGGGGCGCGTGGAGGCCCTGGTAGACGAAGACCATGGCGAAGGTGCCGATCAGCGGGAAGCCGAGGTCAAACAGCAGCCACGAGCGCTGCCGGTTGAGACCGACCACTCGCGGATATCCCCGGGCGACCATCGTCCGGAAGAAGATCTCCAGGTCCGAGGGGCTGGACCTCACTCGGACTCCTCCTCGCTCATGCTCCGCCCAACCAGCTTGACGAAGGCGTCCTCCAGGGTCGGCTCGCGCTTGGCCAGGCCGGCCACCCGGCGGCCGCTTCGCTCGACCGCGCTGATGACGTTGGTAAGCACCGCGTCGTCGGCCAGCAGCAGGCTGAAGCGGTCGATGCCGTCCTCCTCCCGGACGCTCGCGGCGCCGACGCCGTCGACCGCTCGGAGAAGGTCGAGGACCTGGACGCCGGGCTCCAGCTGAAGGTCGACGATCACGTCGCGCTGGACCTCGAGTTTGAGGCTCTGGGGCGTGCCCTCGATCACGATCTGGCCTCGGTTCACGATCGCGATCCGGTCGCAGAGGTCGTCCGCTTCCTGCATGTAGTGCGTCGTCAGGATCACCGTCCGGGTGGGGTCCTCAGCCATCCAGCGGCCGACCTCCTCCCGGAGGTCCCGGGCTGCGCCGACGTCGAGGGCGACCGTCGGCTCGTCGAGGAAGAGGACTCGCGGGTCGGTCATCAAACCGCGGATCAGGTTCATCTTCTGCCGCATGCCGCTCGAGAGGCCGGAGATCTGCCGCTTGGCGACCGAGGCAAGGCCGAGCCGCTCAAGCAGCTCGTCGATCCGAGCATAAGCGACCTTGGAAGAGATGCCGTAGAACTGGCTGAACATCCAGAGCTGCTCGCGGACGTGGAGGATGCCGTAGCCCGCGTTCTCCCCGCCGGAGACGATCGAGATCCGCGGCCGGAGCTTGCGGAAATCCTTGACGACGTCCAGCCCGTCGACGCGGGCGGTTCCCGAGGTCGGCAGCAGCAGGGTCACCAGGATCTTGATGAGCGTGGTCTTACCGGCCCCGTTGGGGCCCAGCACGCCGAAGAGCTCGCCCTCGCGGACCGTCAGGTCCACCGAGGTGAGCGCCGTGACCGTCTCGTTGCGCGTCTTGTAGACACGGCCGAGGTCGTGGGTCTCGACGGCAAGGCGTGAGGTATCGCTGGAGGGATGGCTTGTGCGCGGCACGAGGACGGAGTTTAGCGCGAAGTCGTATTTAGAAAGCGCGTCAGAAGCCGGTTGGTCAGCTCCGGCAGCTCGTACTGCGGGACGTGCCCGCAGCCCTTGAGGATGAGCGAGGTCGCGTGGGGGAGCGCACGGCTGATGGCGCGGGCGTGCGCCAGCGGGACGAGCGGGTCGCGCTCGCCCCAGAGCATCAGCGCCGGAACCTTGAGCTGGGCGACCCGCTTCCAGAAGCCCGCCTCGCCGTGAGGCTCCTCCAGGTAGATCTCGCGCAGGGAGGAGAAGAAGGCGATTCGCGCGCCGGGCATCCGCCACACCCGGGCGAACTCGCCGGCAGCGGCATCAAACCATTCGACCGGCATTCGGGAGGGGTCCGCGAAGAGGCTGCGGACCGCGGCCAGCGCCTGCTTCTCGCCGACCGGGAGGGGCACCACCGCCATCTCCGGCCGGAGCAGCCGCACGAATGGGACAAGCCGGCGCAAGCGGTGGACGACGGGGGCGGCGGCGAGCAGCGCGATCGCGCCGATCTTGTCGGGTGCGCTCATCGCTGCCTCGAGCGCGATCCGCCCGCCGAGGGAGTTGCCGACCAGGTCCGGCCGCTGCAGCCCGAGCTCGTCGATGAAGGCGGTGAGCCAGCGGGCGAAGAAACCGGCGTCGTAGCGGGTGATCGGCTTGCCGGAGTCGCCGTGGCCGGGCAGGTCGGGGGCGATCACCCGGTGGCGGCGGGAGAGGGACCAGAGCGTGGTCAGCATCGAAGCATTGGTGGCGCCGAGGCCGTGGAGGAGGATGACCGGAGGGCCGCTGCCGCATTCCAGGAAGAAGGTATCGACGCCGCCGGCGAGCACACGGCTGGAGCGCGCGTAGCGGGCGGGATGGCGGCCGTTGCCGAAGAGCGTCTCCAGCTGAAGCGCCAAGGAAAGACTGCCGCTGACTTTGATCTTGTGCTGGAG
>JALZAP010000276.1 GCA_030948245.1 Candidatus Dormiibacterota bacterium
GTCAACAGGAGCGCCTGGCGGCGGTTGCCGTCGACCCTGCCGAGCTCCGGGACGCATTCCGCCAGGTCATCGATTCTCTCCTCCAGTCTCCCAATGGAGATCTCGTCGTGGCGCCGGTCCTGGTAGCCCGGTTCGGACCGGCGGCGCGCCTCCTTTTCAGCCCCGAGACCGAGGCGAACCTGCGCCCAGCCTGAGCGGTTCCCACCTCGCTATGGTGGGCTGCCATGTGCTACTCCGATGACGCCCGACCTCCCCTGCCTCCGGTCGTCGGAGGCGCCGCCTCCAACCATGGTGACTTTCACCTCACAGCGGCCGACGGGAATCGCTTCATGGCCCACCACGCCCGGGCCGCCGCGCCAACCGGCGCAGGCATGGTCGTGATGCCCGACGTCCGCGGGCTCCACGGTTTCTACAAGGAGCTCGCCGAGCGCTTCGCCGAGGCCGGCGTCGACTCGGTCGCGATGGACTACTTCGGGCGTACCGCCGAGTCAGAGGACCGGGGCGAGGCCTTCGACTGGAAGGCGGAGATCGCGAAGACGACGCCGGAGGGAATCGCCGCCGACGTCCGAGCCTGCCTCGACTACCTGGGGACGGCCGACGGCGGCCGGCCCCGAGCCACTTTCACGGTGGGCTTCTGCTGGGGCGGCGCCAACTCCTGGTCGCAGATCGCCAAGGGTCACGGGCTCGCCGGGGCGGTGGGCTTCTACGGCGGCCGGCCGGAGCAGATCCTGCCCCTCGTCCCGCAGATGGAGGGCGAGCTCCTCTTCCTCCTCGCCGGTGAGGACTTCACGCCCCCCGAACAGTTCGTGAAGGTCGCCGCCGAGGTCAGCGCCGGCGGCATCCCGGTCGAGGCCCACACCTACCCGGGAGCGCCGCACAGCTTCTTCGACCGCTCCTACGCGGAGCACAAGGAAGCGTGCGACGACGCCTGGCGCAGGATGCTCGACTTCATGAAGCGCCTGACGCCGGCCTAGCGACGTCAGGGATAGGCGATCTTCTCGGCGCCGACGAACCTGGCCAGGTCGGCGACCGCGCCCCGCGCCGCAACGGTGAACTTCTCGCCGGGTTCCATCACGATCCCGTTGACGACCAGCGCGGCCGATTTGCGGTCGAGGCGGGCATCGACGGTTCCGACCAGCCGGTCCCCGGCGAGGATCGGCATCGCGTAGTAGCCGCGCTTCCGCCTGGCCGCCGGCACGTAGATCTCGATCGTGTAGTCGAACCCGAAGAGCTCGCTCGTCCGCCGTCGGTCGGCGATCAGGTTGTCGAAGGGAGAGAGCAGCACCGTCCGCGGCTGCCAGGGGGTCTCGAGCAGCTGCAGGGAGTCCCTGTGGATGTACCAGACCTCCTTCCAGCCGGGGATCGTCACCGTGAGCACCGTGCCCGAGGCGGTGAGCCTCCTGATCGAGCCTGGGAGGTCGTAGTAGCGGCCACGCATGTTTGCGCGCAGGAAGTACTGGGACAGGTGCCGGGTTGTGGCCACTCCGAGCGCTCGCAGGGCATGCTCCACGCCCCGGTCGGAGCGCTCGGCCGGGGTCAGCTCGTCACGCGGCGTCCACTTCGGGAACCACCGCTCGGAAAGGTCCCAAAGCCGCTCCGACCCGGACCGTCCGGCGACCATCAGGACCCCTTCCACCCAGAGGAAGTCGAGCATCCGGTTGACGCTCCGGCCCTCAGTCCAGCCGCTCGAACGCCAGTCGGTCCGAGCGGTGTTGGGGAAGTCGCGGGAGCGCAGGGGACCACGCGCCCTGATCTGTTCCAGGATCTGTTCGCGAAGCTCGCGGTTGTCCTTCAGCCAGCTGGCGATCAGCTTCCCCCACTTGTCCGGGCGGCTTTCGTAGGGACCCATCGTCAGCGCGAAGATCGGGTAGTCCTCGGTCAGCACCAGCGAGGCGGCGTGAGCGAAGTAGTGGAAGAGCGTCTTGTCCTCGAAGAGCAGCTTGTCGAGGAGTCGGCGGTCGTAGGGGCCGATGCGGCTGAAGGGAACCAGCAGCTGGGTGGGTGCGCCAACGATGCCGACCGCGTCGAGCTGGATGCAGCGGATCGCGCGGGCGACCTCGAGCAGGCCTTCGGCGGTGGCGGGAGGGCGCGGCCCGGCGAGGCGTTGGGCGTTGAGGGAGAGGCGGCGGGCCGCCTTGAGATCGAGCTCCACGGGCGGCTACTAGGGAATCAGATCGTGCGCTCGCGGTGCCCAGCCGGCCGCGAGCCAGCGGCTCAGCTGGCGCGCCGGTAGGGGGCGGGTGATCAGGTAGCCCTGCACCGAGTCAGCGCCGAGCCGGGCGAGGATGTCCCAGGCCACGTGCGTCTCAACCCCCTCCGCGACGACGGTCAGGCCGAGGCTGTGGCCGATCTCGATCGCCGAGCGGACGATCGCGATCTCCTCCGCGCTGGGCGTGATCCCGATAACGAAAGAACGGTCGATCTTCAACTCGTCGACCGGCAGCTGCTTCAGGTAGGCAAGCGAGGAGTAGCCGCTGCCGAAGTCGTCGATCGAGACCTTGACGCCCATCACGCGAAGCTGAGCGAAGATCTCCGCCGAGCGCGGCGGGTCGGCCATCAGGGCGGTCTCGGTGACCTCGATCTTGAGTCTCTCCGGGCGCACGCCATGGCGCTCCAGGAGGCTCGCGATGAGCGCCGGCAGGTTCTTGTCCTGAAGGTTCTGCATGGAGAGGTTGACCGCGATCGGCAGGTCGGCCCGGCCACCCAGCGATTCCGCCTGCTCGAGCGCCGAGTTGAGGGCCCATTCGCTCACCCCGACGATCAGGCCGGTCTCCTCGGCGATGGTCAGGAACTCGTCCGGCGGCATCAGCCCATGCCGCGGGTGCTGCCAGCGGATCAGCGCCTCGATGCCGGTCACGATGCCGTCGGGAAGCGAAACCTGGGGCTGGTAGTGGAGCACCAGGGCGTCGCCCTGGAGCGCGTCGCGGAGCTCACCCATCAGGGAGAGGCGGCCCGGGCTGTGCTTGTCGTGCTCGTGGGAGTAGACGGCGTAACCGGACCGCGTCCGCTTGGCTTGGTACATGGCGATGTCGGCGCGGCGCATCAGTGTCGCCGGGTCGGCGCCGTGCTGGGGAGTGATGGCGATTCCGATTGAACCGCCAACCTCGAGGCGGCGGTCCTCGATTACGAAGGGCTCCTCG
>JALZAP010000277.1 GCA_030948245.1 Candidatus Dormiibacterota bacterium
CTCGACAGCGCTGGACAGGTCGGGCATGAAGGCGCCGCGCCCCGCCTTGACGTCGAGCACGATGCCGTCAGCTCCGGCGGCCAGCTTCTTCGACATCACGCTCGACGCGATCAGGGGAACCGACGGCACGGTGGCGGTGACGTCGCGCAGCGCGTAGAGCGCCTTGTCGGCGGGCACCATGCGAGGCGACTGCGCGGCCACCGCAAGCCCGATCTCACGGACCTGGGCGACGAACTCGTGGGGCGTCAGCTCGACGCGGAGCCCGGGCACCGACTCGAGCTTGTCGAGCGTCCCTCCCGTGTGGGCCAGGCCACGCCCGCTGAGCTTGGGGACCAGCACGCCGCAGGCGGCCGCCAGCGGCCCGGCGATCAGCGTGACCTTGTCGCCAACACCCCCCGTTGAATGCTTGTCCACCTTGAAGCCGGGAATGCCGGAAAGGTCGAGCACCTCTCCGCTGGCGACCATCGTCTGCGTCAATGCCAGCGTCTCGGCGCGCGTCATGCCGCGCGTCACGACCGCCATCAGCCAGGCTGACACCTGGTAGTCGGGAATCGAACCGCCGAGGTAGCCGTCGATGAGGAAGCCGATCTCCCCGGTGCTGTGCTCCAGCCCATCACGCTTGTGAGCTAGGACCTCGAGGACGTTCATCGCCGAGCAGTTACCCTACGCCGGAACATGGCCGACCTGATCGAGTTCGCCGACTTCCAGAAGGTCGACCTCCGGGTCGGCCGGATCGCGACGGCGGAGGATTTCCCGAAGGCGCGCAAGCCGTCCTACCTGCTGACGATCGACTTCGGCCCGCTCGGGACGCGGCGCTCGGTCGCGGCGCTGAAGACCGACTATCGCCTCGACGAACTGCCAGGCCGGCAGGTGATCTGCGTGTTCAACTTCCCGCCCCGGCGGATCGCCGGATTCGACTCCGAGGTGCTCATCCTCGCCGCCACCGAGGCAGACGGCGCGCTGCGCCTGCTGACGCCCGACCCGAACGCCGAGCTGGGCAGCTACGTCAGCTAGAAGTTTGGACGCCGCGCAGGTAGCCGGCTTTGCGGACGGCGCCGGTCTTTCCGTCGACCCAGACGTCGGCGTTGGCGCCAGGATGGCCCGCATTCGTCCGGAAGTGGTAGGAGAACCAGGATTCGGTGCACTCGATGGGTTCGGTCCACGGCCAGCTGTGACGGCCGCATTCCGCCCTCGCCACCGCCTTGGCTTTAGCCATGCCGAAGCCGAGCTCGGGCCACAGCTTCATCCGCCGAAGGAGAGTGATCATGCGCGAAGTGTGGCACGACTTTCGAAGCGGGCGGCGAGGTCGAGCCAGGTGAGATGGCGGGCGGGGTCGGCGCGGCCGTCCTGGAAGCGGATCCCCTCGGCCTCCAGCCTCCGCCGGCACTCGTCAACCCGCCCACCGCCCCAGCCGGGGGAGATCCTGCCACCTGCCAAGAGGACCCGGTGCGCGTTGGCCAGCAAGCCACGCGCGGCGGCGCCGCCGACGACCCGCGCACCCCGGCCCCCGAGCGCTACCCGCGCGATCTCGCCATAAGTCGTCCACTCGCCGCGACCGACCAGCGCAGCCACCGCCGAGATCCGGTTGGCGGCTATTCGGGGAGCACCCAGACCTTGGCGGCGGTCTCCAGGCTGAGCGTGACCTCGGTGTCGGCCGCGCTGAGCCGGATCGTATTGGCGACGCGGTCGACCTCGAGCAGCCCGATCCGGGTACCGGGCACGAGATTCCGCTCGTGCAGGTAGCGGAGCAGCGACGGCGCCTCCCGTTCGGCGACCTCGGAGATCCTGGTCACGGTTGCGGAACCGCGCGCGAGGCCGGCGAGTCGCGTCTCCCCCGGCACCGGCTCGGAGTAACCCGGGATCGGGTTGCCGTGGGGGCAGGAGACCGGCCGGCCCAGGGCTTCATAGAGGCGTTCCTCGACCACGTCGGAGATCGTGTGCTCGAGCCGGGCGGCCTCCTCGTCGGCGACGATCCAATCGAGGCCAAGGCTGTCCGTCAGCCAGCGCTCGACGATCCGGTGGCGGCGGACGATCGATGCCGCCTGGATTTCGCCCTCTTCGGTGAAGAGCACCTCTTTGCCGCTGTCGCGGCGGAGCAGGCCGTCGCGAGCCATCCGCCTCAGTCCAGCGGTCACTGTCGGCCGGCTCACGCTGAGCCACTCGGCAAGCCGGGCGTTGGTGACCGTCTCGCCTTCGGCGCGCATGTAGTAGATGGCTTCGAGGTACCGCGAGATGACCTCGGAAGGCACCCCGCTGCTACCATTAGCCCCTTCTAACTCATGCATTCGCACGTGCTAACTCTCCCATGACCCCACTTGCGGCGGCCGCTATCGGCGGCGTGGCGGGGTTCTCCATTTTCCTCGGATTGCCGGTGGCGCGGCTGCGTGCCCTCTCCACGCCGCTGCAGGGCTTCCTCAACGCTCTCGCGCTCGGCGTCCTCATCTTTCTCCTCTGGGACATCCTGAGCCACGCCTCGGCGCCGGTCGAGTCAGCCCTGGCCGGCGTCAGGATCGGCCGCCCGGCGGCCTTCGCCGGCCTGGTGGCCATCTTCGCCGGCGGCCTCGCCACCGGCCTGTTGGCACTGACCTACTTCAATCGCCGCCTGATCGGCCGCGCCAGGGGAGTCACCGGCCAGGCCTCGCCCCGCGGCCTGGCGATGGCGATCGCTACCGGGCTCGGCTTCCACAACCTTTCCGAGGGACTCGCCATCGGCCAGTCGGCTGCGAGCGGCGCCCTCGCCTTCGCGGGCGTGCTGGTGATCGGCTTCGCGCTCCACAACATCACCGAGGGCTTCGGCATCGCGGCGCCGATGACGCTGTCCGAGACCCGGCCGAGCTGGGCCTTCCTGGGGCTGGCCGGCCTGATCGGCGGGGGCCCGACCGTGATCGGCACCATGATCGGGCTCTTCGCGACCTCCACCTACCTGGCGGTCCTCTTCCTGGCCCTCGCCGCGGGGGCGTTGATCTGGGTGATCAACGAAATGTTCGGGGTGGCCAAGAAGCTCAACTCACCGCCGTCCCTCGGCTGGGGCCTGCTGGTCGGCTTCCTGGTCGCCTACTCGACCGACCTTCTTCTTACCTATCTGACCCTTTAGGTTCAGTCGGCGTCGAGCTCGTCCAGCTCTCCGTAGTCG
>JALZAP010000023.1 GCA_030948245.1 Candidatus Dormiibacterota bacterium
CCACCGACCCGGTCGGATGGATCTTCACCTGGGCTGACTCGACGAGCGCGAACCCGGCGGTGGCCGCGGCCAGGCCGCTGGGTCCGAAGCCGCAGAGCTCGATCCAGGTCGAGAGGCCGATTCCGATGTAGCGACCCTCCTTGCGGAGGTCGGCCTGGCGCTTTCTGAGCGCGTCATAGCCGACGATGTCGAGCGCCTTGGCGAGCGACTTCTCGTAGTCGCCGGTGTCGACCACGAGGCCGAAGTTCTGGGTGAAGGGAAACTCGCTCGCCTGGATGAAGTTCTTCCGCCGGAGTTCGGCAGAATCCATCCCCAGTTCGAGCGCCAGGCGGTCCATCATCCGCTCGCAGAGGTGGGTGGCCTCGGGCCGGCCCGCGCCCCGGTAGGGATCGGTCGGCACCTTGTTGGTCAGCACGCCGACCGTCCGGGCCGAGATTGCCGGCCACTTATAGGCGCCGCCGGCCATGATGCAGGCGCAGGCCTGGAACGCGCCGAAGGTGCCGTGGTAGGCGCCCAGGTCGAGGAACTGCGTGACGCGCATCCCGAGGAGGGTGCCGTCGCGCTTGGCGGCCACCTCGACGTCGAAGATCTGGCCGCGACCGTGGGTCACGTTCTGGATGCTCTCGGTCCGGCTCTCGCTCCACTTGACGGGCCGTCCGAGCATCCGCGACGCGGCGGGCACGAGGTAGTCCTCCGGGTAGGGGCTGATCTTGCTGCCGAAGCCGCCGCCGACGTCCGGCGAGACGACCCGTACCGAGCTCTCGGGCAGCCCCATGGCGCCGCCCACGAAGAGGCGGATGAAATGGGGGTTCTGGCTCGAGATCCACATCGTGAGCTTCTTGTCGAAGGTGTCGTAGTCGGCCAGGATGCCTCGCGTCTCCATCGGGCTCGGAGCCAGCCGCTGCTGGTGGATGCGCTCCTTGACAACGACGTCGGCGGCGCTGAAGCCCGCCTCGGTCGCCTCCCAGGGAACCATCGTGATGTCCCAGCCCACGTTGTCCGCGACGTGGGTGTTCGCCTTCGGGCTGCCGTCATGGAGCGCCTTGTCGAGGTCCATCACCGCGGGCAGCACCTCGTACTCGACGCTCACCAGGTTGGCCGCGTCATCGCCGCCGTAATTGGTGTCGGCGATGACCATTGCAACGATCTCGCCCTGGTAGGTGACCTCGTCGGAGACGATCGGGAACCGCTCGGGGACCGTCTTCTTCTCCGCGGCGAAGGCGGCGACCGTCGGGTGGGTGCCGGCGATCTGGCCCTCGAAATCCTTGGCCGTGTAGACGGCGACGACGCCCTTGGTGGCAGTCGCCTCGGTCAGGTCGATCGAGGTGACCTTGGCGTGCGCGTAGGGACTCCGGACGAAGTAGGCGTAGGCCTGCCCGGGCCGGTTGTGGTCGTCCACGTAGCGGCCATGGCCGGAGACCAGTCGGGGATCCTCCCGCCGGTGGATCTTGGCGCCGATCATCTGGGTGACGGCCATGGCTATTCGCCTCCCGCGGTCACCGGCGTGCCGGCACTCTGCGTCGCACCCATCTTCTGGGCCGCGTCCTTGACCGACTTGATTATGTTGACGTAGCCGGTGCAGCGGCAGAGGTTGCCTTCGAGGCCCTTGCGGATCTCGTCGTCCGACGGGTCCGAGTTCTGCGAGAGCAGGTAGACGCCGGCCATTATGAAACCGGGGGTGCAGAAACCGCACTGGAGCCCGTGGTTGTCCCAGAAGGCCTGCTGAAGCGGGTGCAGCTTGTCGCCGTCGGCGAGGCCTTCGATCGTCTGGACGTTCGCGTCCTGCGCCTGGACGGCGAAGAGGGTGCACGACTTGACGGCCTTGCCGTCGACCAGCACCGTGCAGGCACCGCATTGCGAGGTGTCGCAACCGATGTGGGTTCCGGTAAGGCCGGCCACGTCGCGCAGGTAGTGGACGAGAAGGAGCCGGGGCTCGACCTCGTCTTCACGGCGCGAGCCGTTGACCGTCAACGCGACCTTTCGTTTCATAGGCTCCTCCGAAGTGGCGGTTGGAGAACGAAGAAAAACCGGTCCGCTAACGACGCCTGTCCACACCAGACAAAATTCGGTCCTGAATACCGGGCCGAACGCGGGTTGATTATAGTCAGCCTCAAGGAGAGGTCCAAAATTGCAGATTGAAAATTCGTTCGAGGTGGGTGCGCCGCCCGACCGCGTTTACGCCTTCCTGCTCGACGTCAACCGAGTCGTGGGCTGCGTGCCCGGCGCTGAGCTCTCCGAGGTGGTCGATCCGAACACTTTCAAGGGCAAGGTGAAGATCAAGGTCGGCCCGGTCACCGTCGCCTATGCCGGCACGGCTCGGATCAGCGACCGCGACGAGACGGCGCGGACCGCGACGCTGGAAGGCGAGGGCCGCGAGACGACCGGACCCGGCAACGCCCGCGCCAAGGCCAACATGAGGGTCGAGGAGTCGGCCGGCGGCTCCAAGGTCACCGTCAGCACCGACTTCACCGTCGCCGGGCGGGTCGCCCAGTTCGGGCGGGGCCTGATGGAGGACGTCTCGAAGTCGCTGGTGGCACAGATGGCGGCCTGCATCAAGTCCAAGCTGGAGACCGCCGAGCAGCCTCCCACCGTGCCGGCCTCGGCGCCGCCGGCAGACGCGGGCGCCGAAACCTCGAATCCCCCAGCTCCGCCACCGCCCTCGTCACAGGCTCCGGCGCAGGCCCAAGCCGCCGTCCAGGCGGCCGAGCCGGTCCATGTCCTCGGGCTGCTCTGGGGCGTGTTCGTAGCCCGGATCAAGGCGTTATTCGGCCGGAGGGTCGATCAGCCCAGGTAAACGCCGACCATCAGGTCGCGGTTGACGTAGCAGTGCGGCCAGAGGATCGGCGGCAGCTCGACCCCGACCGGCGTCAGCGTCGCGTCGACGACCGAGAAGAACCTCGCCTTGAAGAGCATCTCGCGGTGCAGCTTGGGGTCCGCCGCGGTGGGGAACTCGACCGAACCCTTGACGGTGAAGTTGGTCCCCTGGAAATAGATGAAGCGCTTGGCGAGCTCGAGCGCCTGGTCGGGTGGCGCCTGCTCCACCTCGATCGTCCGGATGACGCCGAAGTTGAGCTTGCTGGCGTAACCCTCGGCGATCGACTGCAGCCGCGGAGCACCGGGAAGCAGCGGCGTCGTCGCGACGTTATGGAGGACGACGTAGGGGTCGGGGTCGTTGAGGCTTGCCTGTACCCGGCCGCGTACCTGCATCTCGGCGGCGATCATCTGGTAGATGGCGAAGATCTCGACCTTCCACCAGACGGCCTCGACATTGATCAAAGCGCCCCGAAGGATAACGTAGTGGTGTGAAGGTCGACGACGCCCGCCGCCGCATCGAGGAGCGGCGCGACCTGAACGCCTTCATATCGCTGACCACCGAGACCGGCGACGGCCCGGTCGTGGCCGTCAAGGACCTCGTCGACGTCCGGGGAACCGTCACCACCGCCGGTGGTGCGCTGCTACCCGAGGAACCGGCGGAGGCGGACGCTCCGCTGATCGGCGAGATCCGCCGCCACGGCTGTGTCGTCGTCGGCAAGACGAACCTCCACGAGTGGGCGTTCGGCATCACCAACAACAATCCCCACCACGGTGCCGCCCGCAACCCACACGACCCGGAGCGGATCCCCGGCGGCTCCTCCGGCGGCTCGGCGGTGGCCGTCGTGGCCGGGATGTGCGACTGGGCGGTCGGTTCCGACACGGGCGGCTCGATCCGGATTCCCGCCGGGCTCTGCGGCTGCGCGGGATTCAAGCCAACCCTCGGCATGATCAGCACCGAGGGCGTCTTCCCCCTGAGCCGGTCCCTCGACACGATCGGTTCGCTCGCCCCCGACGTCCGTTCCGCGGCACGTGCCGTGGAGATGATGTCCGGCCTCAGCGGCCTGGTCCCCGAGCAGCTCCGGGGGAGCTACCGCCTGGCGATTCCGAAGGGCTGGTTCGACGATCTCGATGAGGAGACCCGCGGCGCCTGGCAGCAGGTGAGCGTGGGAACGGAGGAAATCGACTTTCCGAGCTTCGCCGACCTCGGCAAGCCGGGCATAACGATCCTCAACGGGGAGGCCGCGGCACTCCATAAAGAGCGCGTCGAAGCGCATCCCGACAAGTTCGGGAAGGACGTGCTGGCCAACCTGCAGCGAGGACTGGAGGTCAAGGCGACCGAGTACCTGCAGGCCCTCGAGGACCGCGAACAGCTCTCCGACGAGGTCGAGGAGGCGATGGAAGGCGTCGACGCCCTGCTCGTCCCGGCAACGCCGCGGGTCGCCCCGCCGATCGCCGACTCCGATGGCGTGAGGCCGCTGCTGACGCGGTTCAGCCGGCCCTTCAACGTCACAGGCCAGCCGATCATGACGGTGCCGGCTCCCACCACCGGACTCCCCGTCGGCATCCAGGTGATCGGCCGCTTCGGGGAGGACGCCCGGGTGGTTGAGATCGCGGCCTGGCTCGAAGGAAGCTGGCGGAGTTAGGCGGCCGGGGTTAGCTTTCCGTCCTTCACCACCGCGATCGCGAGCCAGCTCGAGGGCAGGCCGCGGTGGTCCCGGTCGGTGAACTTGAAGGTCCCAGACGCGGTCGCCAGCTCGAGCCGGGCAAGGGCGGCGTTGACCTTGGCCGGATCTGAGCTGCCGGCCTCCTGGACCGCCCGCAGCAGCAGTCGAGCGCCTGCGTAGCCGTCGAAGGCGGCCTGGGTCGGAAAGTAGCCATTGCGCTGTTGGAAGGCGGTCGCCATCGGGTCCACCTGGCGGCGGATGGCGGAGCCGGCCGGCAATGCCGCGGTGAGGACCGAGGCTGAGCACTCGACCAGCGCTCCCTCGCCGGAATCGCTGACGGCGCGGAGGAAGGCGGTCGTGCAGCTGGCGACCGAGAGCAGGATCGGGATTCCCAGGCCCGAGTCTTTCCAGGCCCGCTCGAGGAGCGGTTCGGCGGTTCCCGAGCCCCAGACCAGGAGGAGTTTCGCGCCCGAGGCGCGGACGGCCGCAAAGATCGGTTTGAAGTCGGCTGTCGCCGGGTCGATGGGCTGGTCGGCCACGACTTTCGCGCCGTACTTGGCGGCGTCGGCGTGGAGCGTGGCGACGCCAATGTCGGCGAAGGCCTCGCCAGCCTCGTGAGCGACCGCCAGCTGGGTGATCGACGCCTTCCGAACGTAGGTCAGCATCCGCTCCGCTGCTCGGCTCGCGGCCGGGGCGGCCAGGAAGACGTTGCCCGACACCCGGCCGCCCGTACCGACGACGGAGTCGGCGCCCGAGGTGGAGAGGATTGGAATCCGCTTGCTCGCGGCCAGGTGGGCTACCGCGAGCTCGCCTGCGGCCGTGAGCGGGCCAACCACCCCGGCCGCACCGCCGGCGACGAGGCCGCTGAAGGCCGGTCCGGCCTGGCCGGCGGCGCTCTGATCGTCGGCGACCACCAGCTTGACCTCGTGGCCTCCGATCCCGCCGCCCGTGTTGGCTTCGTCGACGGCCTGCTGCGCCCCCGTCCGCAGGTCGGCGCCGAGCGGCAGGTCGATGCCACTGAGCGAGGTCACCAGGCCGATCTTCACCGGCCCCGCCGGCAGGCCGCCCGCGATCGCGCCGCCGGAGCAGGCGGCAAGGGCGAGCAGCAAGGCGACGCCGGTGGAAAGGAACCTGGCTCTCACCCGGGTGGACATTTAAACACCGACCGGCGCGATGCCTAAGATGTGGCTGGCCTTGACTTCGAAGGAGTACCTCACCGGCGTTTTCAGCCGCAACGCGGTCGCCTATCGGCAGCGGCTCGAGGACGCCATGAAGAAAGGCCAGGCGGCCGGTCGTGACGCCCTCCTCGACTACGTTCGGGCGCGCCCGGGCATGCGCCTCCTCGATCTCTGCTGCGGGCCGGGAACGCTGACCATTCCGCTGGCGCGGGACCTGAACGGTGTCGGCGAGGTGATACGCCTCGACCTAACAAACGAGATGCTGGAGATCGCACGCAAGGCGGCCGGCGGCCGCTCTCTGCCGGTCCGCTTCCTCCACATGGACGTGGAGCAGCTGCAGTTTCCGGCCGCCTCCTTCGATGCCGCCGCCTGCGGCCACGGCCTCCAATTCCTGGCCAACCTTGGTCGCGGCCTGCGCGAGGTGCGTCGGGTCCTCAAGCCCAAGGGCAGATTCGCGGCCAGCATCCCTCCCTCCGACGGTCCCGAACCAAACCCGGCGGTGGTCGCCTTCCGAGCCTCCTTCGACAAGCGGCTCGGGCTGGCAAAGCCGCAGCCTGAGCTCGCCGCGACGCGGGCCGTCCTCGACGACCTCGACCGCTTCAGGGCGGCGGTTCTGGCAGCGGGCTTCCGCTTCGCAGAGGCCGAGGTGGTCGAGGCCGAGACGAGCTGGGAGTCGGCCGAGCACTTCGCTGAAACCAACGCGAGCTGGTGGGCCTTCGCGGCCCGGCTGGAGGGCCTGAGCGACCACGTCCAGGGGCTCGTCGTGAAGGAGGCGGCCCGCGCCGTCCGGGCGGTAACCGGCGACGGACCGTTCACCACACCGGCACGGGCCCACGTCGTTCGGGCCGAGGCATAATTCGGCCCATGTCTCGGAGCCGGGCGCTCCTGGTGTCCCTTCTTCTGATCGCATCCGCCGCCTGCAGCGTGCCTGCGGGGCCGGCCGCCGCCCAGTCCCCGGCCCCGTCCGGCAGCGCGGCGCATCGGGCGAGCGCCGCCCCCGAACCGGTGCCGACCGCGATACCGGCGGTGGTCGCGATGGACCCCGTGATCCATCCTGATGCTGCACCTGAGTACCGGGCCCTCTGGGTCGACGGCTTCCATCAAGGGTTCAAGAGCCCGCAGCAGGTGGACACCCTGATCGCCCGGGCCTTGAAGGGCAACCTCAACGCCCTCTTCGTCCAGGTTCGCAAGCGGGGTGATGCGTACTTCCTGCGCGGCGTGGAACCCACCGCGACCGACATCAGCTACCCGAACCACCCCAGCTGGGACCCGCTCGCCTACCTGATCCAGAAGGCCCACACAGCGAACCCGCCGATCGAGGTCCATGCTTGGATGAACACCTTCTTCGTCGGCCAGACCAGTGAGGTCTTCCAGGACAACGCCGACTGGGGCAACCTGAAGGCCAGCGGCAGCAACGAAGGCTACGGCTACCTCGACCCGGGCGTGCCCGCGGTGAGGGCCTACACCCAGGAGGTGATGCTCCAGGTCGTCCGCCACTATAACGTCGACGGCATCCACCTCGACTTCGTCCGCTATCCAGACGGCGGCGACTGGGGATACACGAAGATCTCCCTCGACCTTTTCAACCAGGCCACCGGCCGGAGTGGAAGGCCAGACCCGTCGGATGCCTCGTGGCAGCAGTGGCGCCGCGACCAGGTCACCGCCTTCGTCCAGGGCCTCCACGACGCCATCCAGAAAGTCCGGCCGAGAGTAAAGCTTAGTGGCGCCCTCATCGCCTACGGCAACGGACCCACGAGCGACGCCGAATTCCAGAGCACGCGGACCTACAACGACGTCTATCAGGACTGGCCGACCTGGTTCCGGAGGGGCTACCTCGACATCGGCGTGCCGATGAACTACGACCGCGACTCCAGCCCCAGTCAGTCGAAGTGGTTCCGGGCCTGGACGGCCTGGGAGAAGGATCTGGCCAAGGGTCATCTCCTGGTTGGCATCGGAGCCTTCCTCAACTACCCCGAGGACAGCTTCACCCAGATCCGCGACGCCCTGGCGCGATCGGCGGCCGGGAACAAGCCTCTCGGGGTCGCGATCTATTCCTACGCCTCGACCAGCGTCTATGGAACGGACGACTTCTACCTTGCGCCAAACGACCAGGGCTACCTGCCGCGCCAGCCCTATACGACGAACACCGACCCGCAGTACCTGTTCAATCGCGCCGTCCAGTTCAACGAGTGGTTCTTTTCCGCGCTCTCGGCGCCCACCACCTACCAGGACCCCGCGCTCGGCACGGTGGCGACCACGCCCATCTACCTCAAGCCGGCACCGATTCCCTGACCAGCTCGCGGCGGACGACCTCCGCGAACTTGCTGATCGGGACGGTCGGATAGCGGTTTCGCAGCTCGCCCGCCTCCAGGGTCATGTCGCTGGTGTCCATCGCGACCGCGGCTTCGATCAGCCGTCCGATGTCCGGCCTCAAACGGGGCACGATCAGCGAGGCCAAGCGCAGTACCGGCAGGGGCAGGTGAGAGATCCGGCCGGTCCGGCCGCAGGTTTCGAAACAGAGGGCGGCGACCTGGTTCAGGGTCAGGTTCTCGGGACCGCCGACCTCGAGGGTCACGCCCCGCAGCTCGGGTCGGAGGACCGCGAGCTCGACGAAGCCCGCCACGTCGTTCGCGGAGACGAAGTTGACCGGGTTGTCCCCTCGTCCGAAGACCTGGGCTCGGCCCTTGGCGCGGATGGGCGCGCCGACGACCATCGCCCAGGTCTCCATGAGCGTGGTCGGGCGAATCACGGTCCAGGCCAGGCCCGAGGCCTTCAGCTCCTCTTCCGCCTGGAACTTCGCCCGGTAGATCTCGAGCGGGTGCGCGGGACCGGCCCCCGCGATGGAGACGAGTATGAAGTGCTCCGCGCCCACGGATCGCGCCGCTCGGATCAACGCTCGGTTGCCGGCGGCGTCCACCACTGCGGGACCGGCCTCGCCGGGACCAAAGCCGGTGATCGTCGAGACCACCGTCCGGGCTCCCGCCACCGCACGCGCAACCGCGCCGGGGTCACTGACATCGCCGTGGACGATCTCGATCGACTCCAGACCCGGTCTGCGGCCGGCCTCGGGGTCTCGGGAGAGGACCCGCACGCTTTCGCCTCGCGTGGTCAACAGGCGGACGACCCCGCCTCCGACACGGCCGGTGCCGCCGGCCACCAGGATCATGAGCCGACCGTCTGCCGGAGCGCGGCGTCGATCCCGGCACTCGATTCGTCCACCGGCTCGAGGTAGAAGCGGACCCCTCTGATGGCGTCGTCGGCGATGTTGAAGACCATGACCCCGCGCATCAGGTGGCGGGCGCCGTCGCGCCGAGTGCCGTCCATCTCCCACTCCGTCCAGACGGTGTCGGCTTCGGTCGACCGGGCCACGATCTCGGCCCGGAGGTCGGGGACGCCGGCCAGGATCAGCTCCCAGTTCCGGCGGACCTGCTCCCGCCCCCGGAACGACCGGGCCGGGTGAAGCGGTGTCTCGTTCACGAAATCGGAGGCGAAACAACCCGTGATCGCATCCAGGTCGTGCCGGTTGGTCGCCTCAAGAAGCCGATCAATGACTACCGTTGCCGCTGACTCTGTCCCCGCTCCGCCCATCTCCGCCTCCATATTCACTTAATGTCTAGTAGAATGATTAGACCGCTAGCTTAGTGAAAGAAGAGACCGGTGTCAAGCGCCCATACCAGTCGCAGCTCCGCGTCGCCCAGGCAGCGTCAACGCGGCAGAGCGTCATCGCGGCGGCGTCGCATCTCTTCAGCGAGCGCGGCTACGTGGCCACCTCGATCGATGACATCGCCACCGCCGCGGGCGTCAGCCGGGCCACGGTCTTCACAGCCGTGGGCGGCAAGCCGGCGCTGCTGAAAACGGCGTTGGACGTCGCCATCGTGGGGGACGACGAACCGATCTCGCTCCCCGACCGGCCCCGCTCGCGCGCTGTCCGGGCCGAACCGGATCCGCGCCTGTACCTGGCCGGCTACGCCGGCATCGTGACCGCCATCGGCGGCCGGATGGCGGCGATCTTCGAAGCCGTCCGCGGAGCCGCCGGCGCCGATCCCGCCGCGCGTGCTATCTGGCAGGAGCACCAGGCGCAGCGCCGGCAGGGCGGAGCAAACGTCGTCGGCGACCTCCGCGGCAAGGGGGGAATCCGGCCCGACCTCGACCCGGAATCCGCCGCGGACCTGGTCTGGGTCCTGAACGACCCCGGTCTCTACCGGATGCTGGTCCAGGAGCGCGGCTGGTCGCCGGAGAAGTTCGAGGCCTGGCTCAGCGAGACCCTGGTGCGCCAGCTGCTCCCCGACTGAAAGGCTTGTCCTAAATCCGGGTCAGGTCGGTCTTGATCTTGCCGTTGAAGTCCACCTGCTGCGGTCCCGAGGCGCCGGACGCGGCGGAGAGCGCGTAGCTCAGGCGGTAGGTTCCCGAGCCGGTCGACTTGAGCACCTGGTTGCCGGCAAGGTCCACCCAGTACTGGCGCGTGGACGATATCGAACCCGTGTAATGGATCGGCCCCGCGGCCGGCGGGACCGTGCCGGCGGGTACCTTCGAGAAGTCGATCGTGAAGTCCATCGGCCCTTCAATGGCCGTCTCGATCACGGCGGCGTCGTGGCCCACCACCCTTTCGTCCCTGAGGTACTTGTTGTGCGCGTTCAGCCTGAACTCGCCGGTGCCGAACGGGTTCCTCCGCCCGTACTTGACGTCCCAGCTTTCACCGGCCTTGACCGAATGGCCTGGGTAGACCGGGGTGAGCTGGTCTGAACCGGGGACTGAGGGCACCCGGCCGCTGAGCTGGGTTGCGGCGCCCGACGTGATCCGACCGTCCGAGGCGATCTCCAGCGTCACCGGCCCGGAGGGCGTCGCCGCGCCGGTGTTGCTGGTGCCGCCGGTGACATCGACGGTCGAGACCTTAACGGTGGCGCTCCCCGCCGAGTCCAACGAGGCCACCTCGAGCACCTCGGTCAACGTCACATCGGAGTTGACCGGGACTTGCTGCGAGGTGATGGTGAGGGAGCCGTTGACCGTCGTGTGGAGGCGGTAGCGGAGGGTCTCGCCAGACTTGAAACCGGTCGTGAAAGACCTCGCCGGCGCCGATCCGGGGTAGGCGCAGCCGGCCAGCAGGAGCACCGAGGCGAGGACCGCGATGCCTCGGCTCATCAATTTCGATGCTGCCACAATTGGCCGTGAACGTGGATTTCCAGCTGCCCCGTCTCGCCGACTCGCTCGACGAGAGCACAGTCTCCCGCTGGCTCAAGAAGGCCGGCGAAAAAGTCAGCAAGGGAGAACCCCTGGTCGAGATCGAGACCGACAAGGTGAACGCCGAGCTGGAATCGCCGGTTGACGGTGTGCTGGCCGAGATCGTCGTGCCCGAGGGGCAGGCGGCCGCCGTCGGCACCGTCATCGCCAGGCTGACCGAGGCGAGCGGTTCGTGAGGGAGCTCCTGGACCGGCTTCGCGCCATCGTGGGCGAAGCCAACGTCATCGTCGACGGGCGCCTCGAGGACTACGAGCACGACGGGACGTTCCTCCAGCACGGGCTCCAGGCCGCCGTGCTGCCGGCGACCACTGAAGAGGTCGCCGCGATCGTCAAAGCCTGCGCCGAGACCCGGACCCCGAT
>JALZAP010000278.1 GCA_030948245.1 Candidatus Dormiibacterota bacterium
GTTGCCGAGCGACTCCGAGTAGTGATCCGGCACGGCGACATGTTCGGCCGTCTCGGCGGTGACGAGTTCGTCGTGATCTGCCCCGAAACCACAGCCGATGCCGCGGAGCTGGTCGCCAGCAAGCTGATCAGAGCGGCCTCCGGCAAGCCGGTATCAGGAGTCGACCACGAAGTCCCAGTCAGCCTCAGCGTCGGCTGGGCGGTCAGCGCCGGCGAGGAGGTGCCCCGGGACCTGCTCAGCGCCGCCGATGACGCGCTGTACACCGCCAAGGCAGGAGGGCGGAATCGCAGCCAGGGCCGGGACGAAGAATCTCAGGCGCGCGATAGTGGGATGACGTAGCCCAGCATGAAGAAGAGGAAGACGATGCTGGCGCCGATCACGAATAGGTGAAACACCTCGTGGTAGCTGAAAACCCGCCGCCACAGCGGCGGCCATCTCAGCGCATAGCACAGCGCACCGATCGAGTAGAGCACGCCACCGGCCAGTAGGAACGATCCTCCCCTGAGGCCGACTGTGGCCAGGATCTGGGGGATCGCCGCGATCGCCACCCAGCCCACCAGGATGTAGAGCGCGGTTATCAGGCCGCGCCGCATGGGCACCCCGCTGACGGTGACCACGATCCCGGTCAGGGCCAGCAGCCAGACCACCGACAGGATGCCGATCCGCCACCAGCCGTCGAGCAGGACCACCGTGATCGGCGTGTACGTGCCGGCGATGACCAGGAAGATGTTGGAGTGGTCGAACCGGCGCAGCACCTCCCGGGCACGGGCCGGCCAGTTGCCGATGTGGTACGTCGCGCTCACCGTGAAGAGCAGCACCAGGGCGCAGCCGTAGACCAGCAGCGAGAGCTGGCGGGTCAGGTCGCCGGCGGTCACCCAGGCTAGGTAGATGGTCACGACCAGCGCGATCGGCGCCATCACGGCGTGGGAGTAGCCCCGCAGCAGAGGCTTGGTCAGCTCCCTGACCTGGTCGACCGACTCACGCACCTGGGCCATGGGTTGTCTATGTGACATGAAACGATGTTACCTTACCCGGGAGGGTTTGTGTGCCCCAGCGGTTCGACCTGGACCTCGGCGTTGTAGTCGGGAATGCCGGCCTCGGGCGAGCGGCGGGCGCGGTTGACGAGCACCTCCCCCTCCGGCCAGTGGACCTGGATGTTGCCGGGCCGCACCGGGGATATGAAGGCGCGACCGACGAACTCGCCGTCCTGGCTCCGTAGCCGGACCGGGTCCTGGTCGCGAAGCCCGAGGTCGCGAGCGTCCTCGGCGCTGATCAGCACTGCCTCCCGGACCGCCGAGTTGAGCGCGTCGCGAGCCTCGTGGACCATGCTGTTGAACTGCTTGCCGCGGCGGGTGGCGACCGTGAACCAGCCTGGCCGCCGTCGCGACCGGGGCAGCGAGACGGTCGAGAAATGCGCCCTCCCGTCGGTCGTGGGAAACTCCCAGCCGGCGCACAGGTGGGCGCCGCCGTACTGGAACTGGTCGCCCTCGGCGGCAAGGTGCTGGATGCCGTCGTACATCGGCACCACCGCCGCGATCTCGGCGCGGATGGCGGCGGTGCCGTCGAATTGAAGGGCGGCGGCGATCTCAGGTCGGACCCGGCGCGCCAGGTCCATGAACACGTCCCACTCGGCCCGCGCCTCCTCGACCCGGGGACCCGGGATCTCGGGACTGAAGATCACCCGGCGCTCGGTGGACGTTTCCGTAACGCCGCCCGGTATCTCGTACCGGGTCGCGGCCGGCAGCAGGACAACGTCGCCCTGGCCCGGCACCAGCATCTGCGAGCTGGTGACGATGTCCATGTGGACGCGCAGAGGCACGCGGCCCAGCGCCTCCTCGGTATAGCCGGGGTCGGGAAGGATCTCGAGCCAGTTGCCCCCAGACGAGAACAGCACCTCGAGCTCGCCCGCATGGGCGGCGTCGATCATCTCTGGGGCGGTCCGGCCCCGCGACGTGGGGACCTTGAAGCCCCAATGGCGCTTCAGCGCTGCGGCGGTTGCGCCGCCGATCTCCTTGCCCCCGGGAAAGACCGTGGCGTAGGCGCCCATCTCGGCTCCGCCCTGCACGCCCGAGTGACCTCGGATCGGCATCAGCCCCGACTTGTCGCGACCGACAAACCCTCGGGTCAGGGCCAGGTTGATGATGGCGCGGACGTTGTCCTCACCGGACTCGTGCTGGGTCACCCCCATGCTCCAGACAAACACCGCGGTCTTGGACTCGCCCACCATCCGGGCGAACTCCAGCATCTCCGCCTGGCTGGCGCCGGCCTGGGACTCGAGGTCCTCCCAGGACATCGCATCGAGGCTTTCGACCAGGTCGCCGAACCCGGCGGTGTGACCGGTGATGAAGTCGCGGTCACACCAGCCGTTGTCGATCATGTGCTTGAGGGTGCCGCTGAGGAAGGCGACGTCGCCGCCCACGTTGACCAGGAAGAAGCGGTCCGTGACCCGGGTGCCAAACAGCGCGCTCTCAACGTTCGACGGGACCCAGTAGCGCTCCATCCCCGGCTCCCGGTACGGGTTCACGGCGACGACCCGGGTGCCTGCCTTCTTGGCGTGGTAGAGGTACTTCATCGCCACCGGCTGGTTGTTGGCGACGTTGGAGCCGATGAAGACGACCAGGTCGCTACCGATCCAGTCGGTGTACGAGCAGGTGGTGGCGGCGACGCCGAGCGCCTCCTTGAGCCCGAACGTGCTCGGCGAATGGCACACACGGGCGGCGTTGTCAATCGAGTTGGATCCCATCGCCCGCACCGCCTTCTGGGCGGCGTAGTAGTTCTCGTTCGGCTGGCCCCGGCTGGTCAGGTAGAAACCGGCGCGGTCGGGCCCGGCCGCCCGGATGCGGTCCGCGACCATGTCCAGCGCCTGGTCCCATGACAGCCGGGAGAACCCGGGCTCGCCGGCCCGGCGCAGCATCGGGTGGGGCAGCCGTCCCAACTCCCGCAGCTCGGCACTGGTCTTGCCCGCGAGGCCTGACACGTCGCCAAGCAGGTCGACGTCCATGGCGGGCATCGTGTTCAGGCGGAGGAGCCGCAGGCGAACGTTGCACAGGTGGATCTCAGGCAGCGTCCAGTCGCGCATGCCGGTGGTGCCGAGGGCACACCCGTCG
>JALZAP010000279.1 GCA_030948245.1 Candidatus Dormiibacterota bacterium
CCGTGCCGAAGGGATGCATCATCAGCCGCTTGCCGACCAGCCCGGACGAATTGGCGAGGCCTCCGGGATGCTGCGCCGAGGCGGAGAGCAGGAGCAGGCGCGGCGTGCCGATGCCGTTGGCGCAGAGGATCGTGACCGCCGCCTCCTGGACGTGCTCGCCGCCGTCGGCGTCGAGGTAGACGGCGCCCCGGACCAGCCCGTCGGCGCCGGTCAGCAGCTGCTTGACGCAGGCCCGGGTCACCAGCGTCACACCCTTGTCCACCGCCACCGGCCAGTAGGTTCGGTCGACGGTCGCCTTGGCTCCTTCCATGCAGCCCCAGAGGCAGGTCGCCCGCTGCCGGCAGGGATTCAGATTGCCGTAAGGACGGGTGGCGATCGCGTTGGGGCCCGGCCACCAGTGCCAGCCGAGCTCGTTGTGGGCCCGGGCGACGCGCCGGCCCATCCGGCCGAGGGGCGCGGGCGCCATCGGCGGACCCTCGCCGGGCGGGAAGGCGGTATCGCCGGCCAGGCCCGACACGCCCCAGTCCCGCTCCGCGCGGACGTAGTAGGGCTCGAGGTCCTCGTAGCTGAATGGCCAGTCGTCGGCGACGCCATCGAGGGTGCGGACCCGGAAGTCGGAGGGCAGGTTGCGCTGCCAGTGCGCCGCATAGACGACGGTCCCGCCACCGACCCCGTTCCACATCAGGGCGGTTATGTCCGACTCCGAATCGTCCACCGGGTAGTCGCCCGGCGCGCGGCGCACGTTCGGATCCCAGGCCCAATCGCGGCCGGCGGTCAGCTCGAAGTCGGGCTTGTCGGCCCTTGCCTTGCTGTAGTCGGGCCAGTCGCCCTGCTCGAGGCAGACGACTTTGAAGCCCTCCTCCGCCAGCCGCTTGGCCGCGACGGCGCCGGAGGCGCCGGCGCCCACGATCAATACGTCGTAGCGCGCGCCGTCAGGCATCGACCGCTACCCCGATGGCGGCCTCTGCCGCGCGCGGACCGAAGACGGCGCCGAGGATCAAGCCACCCACGTAGCGACGGTCCTGCAGCCCGCCAGCGTCGGCGCCGGCGGCGAAGAGGCCGGGGACCGGCGACGCGTCATGGTCGAGGACGCGCCCGTCGACGTCGACCGCGAGGCCGCCGAAGGTGAAGGTGATCGTGGGCTGAACCTCGAGGGCGTGGAAGGGCGGCTCCGACAGCTGTGCGGGATTTGCGGGGCGCGGGGCTGACGCGCCCGACCGATATTCGTCCAGGGTTATCAGCAGCGATGTGGGTTCCACTCCCCACTCCGCGACGGTCGCCGCCAGTTCGGCCAGAGTGGGGGCTTGGGCAACCCGCCCGCCCGCCTTCTCGGCTCTCGCCACCCGGTCGATGACCGGCGCGTGGGGGTACGGCGCGGCCACGGCGAAGGCCGTCCGCACCTTGTCGTCGAAGACCATGACCGCCCGCGCGTCGGGTTGGCGGAAGAGCGCCTGGTTGGACACCTCGTCGCCGAGGGACTCGTCCGTGAAGCGCCGGCCGAGGCGGTTGACCAGGATCGAGCGGTTCGAGTAGTACTGGGTCAGGGGGAGATACTGCTCCGGTCCGAACTCGGCCAGCGGACTGGGGACGAGGTGGCCGTAGAAGCCGCCCAGGCAGCGGCTGGCGGCGGCGCCCGCCGCCCGGCCAAGCCGGAAGCCGTCGCCGACGCTACCGGGGTTGGAGCGGATGAGCATCGTGTCGGCCGGCGACCCGATGAAGGTCGCGACCAGCTCGGGGTCACCCTGGAAGCCGCCGGTCGCCAGGAGCACGGAGCCGGCCTCGATCTCCTCACCGCCTGATGTACTCGCGATCCGGGCGCCGCGAACCTGGCCGTTGGCGTCCCGGAGCAGCTCGCGGGCGGCGCTGCCGACCGCGATCCGCCCGCCGCCGGACTCGATTCGGGACGCCAGCGCGTTCAGCAGCCCCTCGATGTCGACCCGGCAGGCGACGCCGAAGCCCATCTGGCCCTGCCACGACTCGCTCACCGCTACGCCGAGCGAGCGGATCCGCTCGACCGCGGGATTGAAACCGTCGACCAGGGCGCGGCCGAGGACGGGGTCCCCGGCCGGCACGACCCGCCGCAGCGTCTCGAAGTCGGGGGCTGTCCAAAAGATGCCGGCTGCGTAGGCGGCCGAGCCGCCCAGTCGAGTTCCCTTTTCGACCACCGTCACGGCCGCCCCGGCATCGGCCGCTCGCGCAGCCGCGAAAAGGCCCGCCACACCTCCTCCCACCACCAGGAGGTCGGGCCTCACAACCTGGCTTCAGACGGTCGCAAGCGATCGCTCCCTGATCAACGCCAGCACCTCGTCGCCGGGCGCGTCCCAGATCGCCCGGTTGAATATCTCGACCTCGATCGGCCCCCGGTACCCCGCCGCCTCGACCGCTCCCCGAAGGGCCCGGAGTTCGATCATGCCGTCGCCCATCATGCCTCGACCCAGGAGCATGTCGGGCGGCGGCACGAGCCAGTCGGAGACGTGGTAGCCGAGGATGCGGCCTGCCGCGCGGCTCAGCTGGGCCCGGAGATCGGGATCCCACCAGACGTGGTAGGCGTCAACGATGACACCGACGCGTTCGGCCGGGAAGCGCTCCGCCAGGGTGGTCGCCTGGGCCAGCGTCACCACCACCGAGCGGTCGCCGGCGAACATCGGGTGGAGGGGCTCTATGCCGAGCTTGACGCCGGCCGCGGCGGCGTAGGGCACGAGGTCCGCGATCCCATCGGCGACCTGCTCTCGAGCGCCCTCCAGGTCGCGGTCGAGGGGCGGGCCGCAGACGAGGACCAGGACGTCGGTCCCGAGGGCCGCGGCCTCGTCGACCGCGCGCCGGTTGTCCTCACGGCGAGCCCGCAGCGCATCCTCGCCTCGGGCGGGGAAGAAGCCGCCGCGGCAGAGGCTGGAGACGCGGAGGCCCGCGTCGCGGACCAGCCGGGCGCTCTTGCCAAGCCCGCCGTCGGCGACCTTGTCCCGCCAGAGGCCGATCCAGCCGATCCCGTGGCGGGCGCACCCGTCGACCGCCTCGGCCAGTGTCCAGCGGTTGATGGTGATCTGGTTGAGGCTGATTCGGCTCACGTCGCCGAGCGGCGCCGCCGCCTCCGTCTGGGTCACCT